>JBEPXL010000292.1:0-5130 GCA_041641935.1 Desulfobacteraceae bacterium
TCTGTTCCACCAGGAAATCCGGAACCGCCTTCAGAAAGGCTTCCACCACCTGGTCCGTCTCTTCCGGCTCGAATGTACAGACCGCATACACAAGCCGTCCCCCCGGCCGGACCAGCGGGGCAAGATAGCGGAGAAACCGGATCTGCCGGGCCTTGTATGCGTTCATATCTTTTTTCCGGACAGACCATTTCCCGTCCGGATTCCGGCGCAGCACGCCCAGGCCGGAACAGGGAGCATCCAGAAGAATCCGGTCAAACATTCCCGCCGCATCCGGATCGGGGGGATCTTCCAGATCATGTACCTGTGGTGTTACACTGGTGATGCCCAGCCGGTTCATTTCTTCCTGCAGGCGTGCCAGTTTATCGGCACTCCGGTCCATCGCGATCAACTCGCCCCGGTTTTTCATCCGCATGGCCAGATGACCGGTTTTCCCCCCCAGTCCGGCACAGGCATCCAGAACCCGTTCCCCGGGTTCCGGTGACACAAGACAGCCGACCAGCTGGGCTGCTTCGTCCTGTACCTGAAAATATCCTTCCGTAAAACCGGGCAGATCCGGAATGGCAGCCGTCGGACCGGAAATCCGGAGTCCATCCGGTGCATAACGGGTCTCTTCAACGGAGACCAGCGCTCCGGTGAGGATGTCGCGCAGGGAACTGCGGGAGATGCACAGGGTATTGACCCGCAGGGTCAGCGGGGGAATATGGTTGACGGCTTCACAGAATTTTTCGGTTTCCGCCTGACCAAACCGGTCCATCCAGCGCCGGACCAGCCATTCGGGGAAAGAATGGATAACGGCGACGGCAGTAACCGGACTGTCAGACAGAGAAGGGTAGGGGACACCGTCCGCTTTCCGGGTGGCATTCCGGAGCAGGCCGTTGACGAAACCGGCAATCCATTTCGGCGCATCCGCCTTGGCCATTTCCACAGCGGTGTTCACCGCCGCCGAAACAGGAATGCGGTCCATGAACAGCATCTGATACAGCCCCAGCCGGAGAATATTGCGCACATTCGGATCGATCTTCTTCAGCGGCGTCCGGGAAAAATGGCCGATGATCCAGTCCAGACGCCCCCGCCACCGGAGAACGCCGTAAACCAGCGCATACATCAGTGCCGTATCCCGCCGGGAGAGGAGAATGATGTCATCCGTAGCGGCCGTCAGAAGGGCATCCAGCGTAATCTGTTCCCGGTCCAGCCGGTTGAGGAGAGAAAGGGCGAGTCGGCGGGGATCCTGCACAGGCGGTTGTGTCATGGATCAGCGCAGGACCGTTCCCGGCGGAATGGTGCATCCCCGGAGAAAGTCCGCGATCCAGAGTTTTTTTCCGGAGGCGCCCTGAATTTCCAGAAGGGACAGGACGCCGCTTCCGGTGGCGACCAGCAGTTCTTCTTCGGAATATCCCTGCAGAACCGTCCCCGGCGGCTGGTCCGTTTCGATGCCGACGGGCTTCACCCGGAAAATTTTGAGGCGACGGTCCTCCAGGAAGGTAAACGCACCCGGCCAGGGCGTTACCCCCCGGATCAGGTTCCGGATCTCCTCGGCGGATTTGTGCCAGTCGATATGGCCGTCCTCCTTTCGGAGCATGGGGGCATAGGAGGCATCCGCATCCTTCTGGGGAACCTGCCGGACTGTACCCGCCTCAAACTGTTCCAGCACCTTCAGCAGGGCATCGGCGCTCAGTTCCGAAAGGCGGTCATGAAGAATGCCGGCGGTATCATCGGGATGGATGGAAAGCCTTTCCACATGAAGGATATCACCGGTATCCATTCCCTGATCCATCATCATGGCCGTCACGCCGGTCTCCGTTTCCCCGTTGATGAGGGCCCGCTGAATCGGCGCGGAACCACGGTATGCGGGCAGGAGCGACGCATGGAGATTGACCGCCCCCAGCCGGGGGATGTCCAGAAGCGACTTCGGCAGAATATGGCCGTAGGCGATGACGACAAAAAGATCCGGAGCCAGATGGTTCATCTCTTCCAGAAATGCAGGTTCCCGCACGGAGGACGGCTGGACCACCGGATATTCATGCTGCAGGGCCGCCGCTTTTACCGGCGGTGGCGCAGGTTTGCGTCCCCGTCCTTTGGGCCGGTCCGGCTGGGTCACTACCGCCAGAACCGGATAAGCGCCGGAATGCAGCGCTTCCAGGGACGGCACGGCAAACTCCGGTGTACCCATGAATACAACATTCGGTTTTTTATTCATTCTGCTTCAACTGTTTTTCTACCCGTCGTTTATACATCTTACGCTTCAGAGAACTGATCCGGTCTATAAACAGGATACCATTGAGATGATCGATTTCATGCTGCAGAACAATTCCCAGAAAATCATCCCGCTCAATCCGGACGGGCTTTCCGTGGCGGTCAAATCCCTCGACGGCGACGGCCGCGAACCGTTTGACATCCGCCCGGAAATCGGGAACACTGAGGCAGCCTTCACCTTCCGACAGCACAGACCCTTCCTGTGCAACAATGCGCGGGTTGATGAGCGCCTGAAAGGAGTGCCGTTCTTCTCCGGGATATTCATCAAACACAATAATACTTCTGTCGAATCCCACCTGAATGGAGGCCAGACCGACTCCCGGCGCTTCATACATGGTCTCGGCCATGCTGTCAATCAGGTTCTGGATCTCCTGATCAATGTTGTCCACCGGTTTTGTAATCTGTTTGAGAAACCTGTCCGGGTATGTGACAATCTGTAAATTTTCCATATACATCACCTTTTTACATCAGGTATTTTGCTGTCATCCGTCCAACAAGTTAATCATGAAATCGGAATTGATAACCCTCTGCTGCCAGATTTTGATGACTGCGGGGAAGGAAAACGGAACGTCCGGCCCGGGGCCGGGCGACTGGGCGCTCAGAGAGAGAGCATCTCCCGGGCCCGGGCTATATCCTTCTGAATCTGTGCGGAGAGTTCCTCAATCGAGGCGAATCTGGCTTCATCCCGGATCCGGTGAATAAAGTTGACACGGACCTGCCGGTCATACAGATCTTCGGAAAAATCGAGAAGATGAACTTCGACGGTATACAGATTGTCATCAAAGGTGGGGCTGTATCCGATATTGGCAACTCCTTTATAAAGACTGCCGTTGCATTCTCCGGTCACTGCATAGACACCGGGCTTCGGGGCGAGTTCATCCTGCAGCTGAATATTGGCCGTGGGACAGCCGAGCAGTTTACCGCCCCGGTCCCGGCCGTGAATGACCGTTCCCCGGATCTGGTAGGGGCGTCCCAGCATTTTTTGGGCTTTTTCCATCTCTCCGGCCATGACCAGTTCACGGATTCGTGTGCTGCTGATCCGGGATTCAATCCGGGGGGACTGAATCCAGTCCGCAATGATGACCTCATACCCCAGCCGGGGAGCGTTCTCCTTCAGGAAATCGAGGTTGCCTTCCCGGTTTCGCCCGAAGGCATAATCCCCTCCGACCACCAGCGCGGCCATTCCGATCCGGCGGACAAGAATATCCTCCAGAAAAGAGCGGGCCGATATGCCGGCGAATTCATGGGTAAAGGGAATGGTAATCAGCACTTCGATACCCGAACGGGAGATCAGCTCAATCTTCTGCTCATAGAGCGTTATCAGCGGCGGCTGCCCGTTCTGCTTCAGTACCCGGATCGGATGAGGCTCGAAGGTCATGGCAACCGATGTGCCGCCGATGGCATCCGCCCGTTCGATCACTTCATGGAAAAGTGCCTGATGTCCAATATGGACGCCATCGAAATTGCCGATGGTCAATACAGCCTTTTTAAAAGGATTGTGAATATTATCTATGTCTTCAATAAGTTTCATGTGCGCTGTTTTTTCCTTCACTTTTGTCTTGACATGATCCGCAAATCGATATATATAACGCACAACATAAACGAAATCAATCCTTAATTCGGGTTGATTCCATGTGCCGAAGTGGCGGAACTGGTAGACGCGCTAGGTTCAGGGTCTAGTCGGAGTATTCCGGTGGGAGTTCGAGTCTCCCCTTCGGCACCATCAGATAACAGAGGCGTAATCCACTTTGGATTGCGCCTTTTGTGCTTTTTGATATCTGTAACAGGAAATATATTGACAAAGGTTTCGTTTGGATTTATAATTCGGGTTTATGCAATTGAATTAAAGTGCATGAGGTGCAATGTGAATGGTTGCGCCTCATTTTTTTATCTGTTTGCCGGATGTACGAGAATGTTTACATTCTGTTAAAAATGATGCGACCAGATCAAAGGTATTGACAAACGGGGGAATGAAAATTAGTTTTCACGGCGTTTGTCTTTGCATAGGTGCATCGGCTATCCCTCATCTGGACGATTTCCCAAATGAGGGGTTTTTGTTTTTATAACGGATCGCCCTTCGCCCCGGACACCGGCCAATCCGAGAAACATGCCACGCAGTCAGCAAGTTGCGCTATTTTCTGGAAAAATACCAGAGTAGAATACCATATATTGGAGATAATTAGGGGATAGGTTTATGAAAAACGACATTCAGAACGTCAGGAACATTGGAATCAGCGCTCACATCGATTCAGGGAAAACCACTCTGACCGAGCGGATTCTCTTCTATACCAACCGGATCCACGCCATTCATGACGTAAAAGGAAAAGACGGCGTCGGGGCGACCATGGATTCCATGGAGCTGGAAAAAGAGCGGGGCATCACCATCGCCTCTGCGGCGACTTTCTGCGAGTGGAAGGGAAACAAGATCAACATTATCGATACACCGGGGCACGTGGATTTCACCATTGAGGTGGAACGCTCCCTCCGGGTGCTTGACGGCGCGATTCTGGTTCTCTGTTCTGTCGGCGGAGTACAGTCCCAGTCCATTACCGTGGATCAGCAGATGAAACGATACAAGGTTCCCTGTATCGCATTCGTCAACAAGTGCGACCGGAGCGGCGCCAATCCGATGCGGGTTGCAAAGCAGCTGAAGGAAAAGCTGGGTCACAATGCCATCCTCATGCAGATCCCGATCGGACTGGAAGCAGACTTTCAGGGCGTGGTTGATCTTGTGACCATGAAGGCGTTCTTTTTTGACGGTGAACATGGGGAGCAGATCCGGGTGGAAGAGATTCCGGCGGATCTTGTGGATGAGGCACAGGAAAAGCGGGATATCCTGATTGATGCCGCCACCCTGTTTTCCGACGATCTGATGGA
>JBEPXL010000293.1:0-5117 GCA_041641935.1 Desulfobacteraceae bacterium
CAGACAGGTTCCCGGTTCATGCCAGCCCGGATAGTAATAATACTTGGCCGCCTTGTAGAAGCCCATCCGGAGATCGTGCATGGGGCCGACCCATTCCGTGGCGTCGATCACGCCCCGCTCCAGGGAGGTGAAAATGTCGCCGCCGGGGAGGAGTACCACCGTGCCGCCGGCTTTGGCGATCACCTTTCCGCCCAGGCCGGGAATCCGCATCTTGAGGCCCTTGAAATCCTCGATGCTGTTCATTTCCTTGCGGAACCAGCCGCCCATCTGAACCCCGGTGTTGCCCTGGGGCCGGGGGACGACATCGAACGGCGCGTAGACCTCTTCCCAGAGCTGCAGACCGCCGCCGCTGTAAAACCAGGCGTTGATGCCCTGGGGATTGAAGCCGAAGGGAACCGAGGAAAACCACTGTCCCGCGGGAACCTTTCCGGCCCAGTAGTAGGATGCGCCGCTGCCGCATTCCACCGTACCGTCCGAAACGGCATCAAAAACGCCCAGCGCCGGCACCAGCTCACCGCCGGCAAAGACCTGTATCTTGATTCTGCCTTCGGAGAGTTCATCCACCCGTCTGGCAAACCGTTCAGCGCCGGTCTGGAGAACCGGCAGGTTGGGCGGCCATGTGGTAACCATCTTCCACCGGTACTTCTTCTGTGCCAGCACCGCCGGCGCGGCCAGCGTACTTCCGGCGACGGCTGCCGCAGTTGCGACACCAGTTTTTTTCAGAAATTCACGTCGTTTCATGTTGCTGCCTCCTTTCAGGGTTAGGGGTCAACAGACAGACTTCAGCGTGCAGAGAGACCCCTGACCGGGAAAAGCGTCAGGGGAAACAGAAAATCAAAAGAATCAAAGTGGTCACCGTCCGAACACCACTTCCGGAAGCCAGGTGACCAGAACAGGAAAAAATACGACAATCAGCAGGCCGATCAGCTGGACCAGGACAAAGGGAATAATGCCCCGGTAAATATCCCCGGTACTGATCTCCGGTGGCGTCACCGCCTTCAGATAGAAAAGGGAAAAACCGAAGGGTGGTGTCATGAAGGAGGTCTGGAGATTGACGGCGATGAGAATGCAGAACCAGGCCGGATCAAACCCGAATTCGAGCATGATGGGGGCCAGCACCGGCACATGGATGAAGGTGATTTCGATAAAGTCGAGAAAAAAGCCGATGACGAAGATGATCCCCATGACAATGGCCAGCACCACCCATTTGCTGTGGTTTTCGGCAATGCCGCCCAGAAATTCCCGGACCAGTTCATCGCCGCCCAGTCCCCGGAATACGAGACCGAACGCGGCCGCGCCGACCAGGATAATGAAAACCATACAGGTGAGCTGCATGGTGGAATCCATCACATCCTGCAGAATCCGCAGGCTGAACTTGCGGTTGGCGATGGTCAGGATCGTCGCCCCGACCGCGCCGACCGCTGCGGCCTCGGTGGGGGAGGCCACGCCGAAAAATATGGAACCGAGCACCGCCACCATCAGAAAAAGCGGCGGAAAAAGCGCCCGCATGACCCGCAGAAACAGCGTCCAGCCGGTAAATTCCGCCAGTTCGGCACGGGGGATCGGGGGGGCCCATTCGGGCTTCAGAAGAGAAATACCCAGAATGTACAGGATATAGAGCCCGACCAGGACGAAACCGGGAAACACCGCCCCCATGAAGAGATCCCCGACGGAGACGCCGACAATGTCACCGATAAGCACCAGGACGATACTCGGCGGAATAATCTGCCCCAGGGTTCCCGACGCGGAAACGGTTCCGGTGGCCAGTTCCTTCTGGTATCCCCGTTTCAGCATGGTCGGCACGGCCAGCAGCCCCATGGTCACAACGGTGGCCCCGACAATGCCGGTGGACGCGCCCAGCAGCGCCCCCACGACAACCACAGAGACAGCCAGCCCGCCGCGGACCCGTCCGAAGAGAAGCCCCATCGTATCCAGAAGTTCCTCGGCAAGCCCCGAGCGCTCCAGCATCACGCCCATGAAGACGAAAAGGGGAACCGCCAGGAGCGTCACATTGGTCATGACCCCCCAGATCCGCAGGGGAAGGAGGTTGAAAAACCCCCATCCGAAGCCGATCAGCCCGAAGCAGAGCGAGGTTCCGAGCAGGGTGAACGTGACCGGAAATCCGGCCATCAGAAGGATCGTCAGCGCCAGAAACATCCATGCGGGCAAGTATTCCATCAGCGTTCCTCTCTGTCGTCAAGTTTCGGCTTCAGTGTGTCGGTATCCGTGGCCGGTACGCCGTCCTCTTCTGTGATTTTTCCTTCCTTCTGTGTCTCCAGTCCGAGGTCTTTTCCGATAATGGTAAAAAAACTCTTGATCCCCATGGAAATCCCCTGGAGAAGAATCAGAATGAATCCGATGGGGATGGTGCTTTTGATGATATACCGGTAGGGAATGCCGCCGGGGTCCGGTGAGCCTTCCATGGTCTGAAAGGCGGTGATGGTGAACTTGGACGAGGTGACAATGATCAGGTAACAGCCCGGTATCAGAAAAAGAAGAACACCGAGCAAGTTGATCCACGCCTGCCCCCTGGGGCCCAGGCGCTGATAAATAATATCGACCCGGACGTGGCCGTCCTTGAGCAGGGTGTTGCCCGCTCCCATCAGAAAGATGAAGGCAAACAGGTGCCACTCCAGTTCCTGAACGAAGACAAAGCTGATATTGAATGCGTATCGCATGACCACATCGACAAAAACGACCAGCACCACCAGAAACGTCACCCAGGAAACGCCCCGGCCCACCCATTTATTGAGTGTGTCAATCCATCGGCATATCGTTCTGAAAAACGTCATTCCCACCCCGCTTTCTGTGTCGTCACCATCACTTGCGCCCGATGCTGTCTCACTTTTATATGACACCACAAGAAAAAATCAATGGTTATTATTTTCTGAACAGGATGAAGCAGAAAAGCCGGGTACAAATACACCTCCGCGTTGACAGGCGGAAGAGAGTCTTATATCAGTGATCCTTTGTCGGTTGATCAGATCAGTGAACCGGGAGGGGGAACAACGTGCTGTTCCTTTCCCGAACCTGTGGATAATGCCATGATCCGGATTGAACATCTGGTAAAACAGTACCGGGCGGTCCACGCCCTGAAAGGGGTGGACCTCCATGTGCCGGAAGGGGAACTCTTCGCCTATCTGGGGCCCAACGGCGCCGGAAAGACAACCACCATCCGGATCCTGACCGGCCTGACCCGGCGGACGTCGGGCGACGCCTTTCTCAATGGTTTCCATATCGAGCGTCAGGCCATTGACGCCAAGCGCCAGTGCGGACTGGTCCCCCAGTCGGTCAATCTGGACCCGGAACTGACGGTCTTCGAGAATCTGGATGTGCATGGCCGTCTCTTCGGAATGAACGCCCGGGACCGGAAAGAACAGATTCATGAACTGCTGGAATATGTCGGCATGTCGGAACGGAAAACCAGTCCGGCCAAGCAGCTTTCCGGCGGAATGAAACGACGGATCACCATCGCCCGGGCCCTGGTCCACTCCCCCCGGATTCTCTTTCTGGATGAACCGACGGTGGGGCTGGACGCGGGCATCCGGCGACGGATCTGGGCTTTGATCAAAAAGATCCAGCAGACCGGCACCACCATCTTCCTGACCACCCACTATATTGAAGAGGCCGAATTTCTGTCGGACCGGGTCGCCTTTCTCGACGAGGGACGGATCGTCGCCGCGGACGCGCCCCGGAAGCTGATGGACCGGATGGGAGAATGGGCCATTGACCGACTGGTGGAAAACGAAATGGAAACGGTCTACTTCAGAACACGGCAGGAGGCAAAGAGTTACATGACAGGACAGCATGAGAGTTTTACCCTGCGCCGGGTCAATCTGGAAGACGCCTTTCTGGGGCTGACGGGGAAAAAGGTCACCGGAGCAAATGCTTCCGGAAAACCGTCAACCGGAAAGAGCCCAGAATGATCCGGGGCTGGAGCGCGGTCTACTACCGGGAACTGCTGATCCTGCGGCGGCGGCTGACCCGGATGCTTGCGTCCATGTCGGTCTCTCCCCTTCTCTATCTGGTGGCCTTCGGGTATGCCATGGGTGAACAGGTGCGGGTGGATGGCCATACCTATATGGAATTTCTCATCCCCGGTCTGGTGGCCATGAGCAGCATGACCCAGTCATTCGGCATCGCCAGCGAGATCAACATCGCCCGGTTCTACTGGCATATTTTCGAAGAATTCCAGGCTGCACCGGTGAGCCAGATGGCCTATGTCACCGGCGAGGTGCTGGCCGGAATGACCCGGGCCCTGATGGCGGTACTGGTGATCCTGCTGCTGGGCGCGGCCTTCGGGGTCTTTCTCTCCTATTCCCCGCTGTTCTGGCTGGCGGCTCTTCTCAACAGTTTTGTGTTCGCCTCCCTGGCGGTGGCGCTGGCCATGCTGGTCCGGTCCCACGCGGACCAGGCCATGATCAACAGCTTCGTCATCACGCCCATGGCCTTTCTGGGCGGAACCTTTTTCCCGGTGGACCGGCTGCCGGAATGGGCCCAGAAGATCATCACCGTACTGCCCCTGACCCACGCCGCCGCCGCCATCCGGGCCGCCGCCTTCGGTCAGACGCCGCATCCGGGTTCCTACCTGCTCCTGTTCTGCCTGGGCGTCTCCTGCTTTTTTCTCGCCTACTACTGCGTCAACAGAGCCAGGGACTGACGGGGAAGGTGCAGAAAACAGGGTTTCTTGCCCCTGCCGCTCTCCTCTGCTATACTTCTCCCCATGCAGACACCATCATCCGCTGCAGGCGCTGTTTCCATCGCCTGCGCCCTGTCCCCGCAACCCGTATCCTCAGGAGGAGAATCCCATGCATATCTGGACACCGGTGAAGAAACTTCCCGTTGAAATGGCCTCTCTGACCGCCCGCCGCATGGCGGAAGCGGCCGTCGCCTTCCTTGCCTCCCTGACCCCGGAACAGGAAGAACAGGTACTCTATCCTGTGGACAGCTCCGAGCGGCTCAACTGGGACTACCGCCCCCGGCAACGCTCCGGCCTCTCCCTGAGCCGGATGGAACCCCACCAGAAGCAGCGGGCCGGTGCCCTGATGGCGGCGGGTCTGAGCCGCCGGGGCAATATCCAGGCACTGAACATTATGGCGCTGGAAAAGATACTGGGT
>JBEPXL010000294.1:0-5117 GCA_041641935.1 Desulfobacteraceae bacterium
GCCGACCGGCTGATGACCAGGGAGGAGGCGGGCTACAAACTGCCCATCAGCTTTCTGGGGACCTTCCGTATCGAAAACAGCGGGATTCACAAGAATGAAATGAACCTGAAAACCGCCGCCATTCTTCCGCTGGTCAACGGGGTACGGCTTCTGGCGGTCCGGTACGGTGTGACCGAACCTTCCACCCTCGGGCGGATTGGTGCGCTGGTGGAGAAAGGAGCGCTTTCCCCTGCGGACGGCCAACGGATCGCCGACAGTTTTGACAGCATGATGATGCTCCGGATTCGGGAAAACATGAAAAAAGTAAAGCAGGGAAAGCGTCCGGACAGTTATGTGGATCCCTACAGCCTCCGAAGGCGCGAACGGGTCCGGCTCAAGGAGGCCCTGTCGGGGCTGGCCCGGCTTCTGGATCTGATCAACGAACAGTTCAACGGCTTCTGGCTCAAGCAGCTTGCCTGACAATCCTTCCCCCCGATCGACATCCGGAACATCTGTAATGGTGGCAGGCGTTTGCCGCAGGAGAGAAGTCTTCCTGCGGCTGTGCTGAGACTCTTTATTTCTGTGGGATTATAATTTTTCGAATTCCATTCAGTTTGTAGGGAATGCGGGAAAAAATATTTGACAAAAACAGGCGGGAAAGGTAAAATGGTTTTCGTATATTGATTGAGCGCTCGTTCAAATAATGACCGGTCGTTAGGTTTCCGGAAGCCAGACCGGAGAAGAAAAAATGACAGGGAGCAGATGTAGATAAGCGGAGAGGAGCCATATTCTTTCAGGGGAGAAAAAAGAACGAGCGCTCAGTTGTATCCCGTATGAATGGTGAGGACGGCCTTCACCCGCTGAACAGGGGTATCGGGCAGGAAGGGAATCAAGAAATCAGACGGCAGCGCCTGCAAAATTCTGGAGAGGAGAAAATCTATGGCACAGACCCACAACATGGAAGAGTACGAGAAAGTCTACAGGGAGTTTCAGTATGAAGTGCCGGAATATTTCAACTTCGCCGGTGATGTGATTGATAAATGGGCGGAAGATCCCGACAAACTGGCGATGCTCTGGATCGATGACGCAGGAACGGAGATCCGCAGAACCTTTCTGGAACTGAGCAAATCTTCCAAAAAACTGGCCAGTCTTCTGACCGCCCAGGGACTCAGGCCGGGCGATGTGATTATGCTGGTGCTGCCCCGGAATATTGAGTGGTGGGAGAGTGTCACCGCCTGTATCCGGATGGGCGCGCTGGTGGCCCCGGGCACAGCCCAGCTGACTGCAAAAGATCTGGAATTCCGGGCCAACAAGGCCGAAGCCGCTGCCATTATCACCAACCGTGATATTGCCGAAAAATTTGATGAAGTGGCCGACAAATGTCCCACCGTAAAAACCAGAATCATCATCACGGAACCCCGGGACGGCTGGCTTTTTTACGACGACGAAGTCGATCAGGCATCAGACCGGTTCGAGACGGCAGAAACCCGGAGCGATGACAATTGCCTTGTCTACTTCACGTCCGGAACCGTCGGTTTTCCCAAGATGGCGCTCCATACCCATGCGTCCTATCCCATCGGTCACCTCTCCACCGGAAAATACTGGCTTGATCTGACCCCGGACGATCTTCACTGGAACATCAGCGACACCGGCTGGGCCAAGGCGGCCTGGAGCAGCTACTTCGGTCCCTGGAACTGCGGTGCGGCCCTGTTTGTCCATCATACGGACCGGTTTGATCCCGTCAGAACCCTTGATCTTCTCGCCGCGTATCCCGTGACCACCATGTGCGGCGCGCCCACCATCTACCGGATGCTTGTCCTGCAGGATCTGTCCGGGTATACCTTCCCGAAACTCCGCCACTGTGTCGGCGCCGGCGAACCCCTCAATCCGGAGATTATCGAGGTCTGGAAGCGGGCAACGGGATGTACCATCCGTGACGGATACGGCCAGACGGAAACGGTGCTGCTCTGCGGTAGTTTTCCCTGTATCGAAGCCCGTTTCGGCTCGATGGGCAAGCCGTCCCCGGGAATCGATCTTCATGTCATCGATGATGAAGGCAATCCCCTGCCATCCAATACCGAAGGCGACATCGCCGTTCGCGTAAAACCGGACCGTCCGGTGGGGCTGTTCAAGGAATACTGGAAAGAACCCGACCGGACCGCTTCGGTCTACCGGGAAGGCTGGTATCTGACGGGCGACCGGGCCTATGTGGACGAGGACGGCTATTTCTGGTTCGTGGGCCGTTCCGACGATGTGATCCTCACCTCCGGCTACCGGATCGGACCCTTTGAGGTCGAAAGCGCCCTCATTGAACATCCGGCGGTGGCGGAATCCGCCGTTGTCTCCAGTCCTGACGAGACCCGGGGAGAAGTGGTCAAGGCGTTTGTAATTCTGGCGCCGGGCTTTGCGGCCAGTGACGACCTGGTCAATGAACTGCAGGATCATGTCAAGAAGGTGACCGCGCCTTACAAGTATCCCCGCAAGATCGAATTCGTGGAACACCTGCCCAAGACCGTCAGCGGCAAGATTCGTCGTGTTGAACTCAGAAACAGGGAATGGGACAGGTAATATCGTACCGGACCCTGTTGAATATGCCTCTGCAGTCCGGCGGCCAGGTGCCGCCGGATGTCATTGTGGAGGGAACCATCCAAACTGACCCGGAATGCCCTGCCGGTGACTGCCGGAGGGGCATTCTGCGACAAGGAGGTAAGTATGGCAGCACCTGCGGCACACGGTCCACTGGTACCCCGCTGGGGGCAACCCGTGACCGGTATTGTTTCACTCGTCTCCTTTACACTGATCGCCTGGATTCTCTGGTTCATTTTCAGCGATCCCCGGGGCCCTGTCGGCTCGTTTCCCTATCCTTTTGTCATGTACCTGGCCATGATGATTCTGGTCGGGCTGTACCAGCACATGTTTCTGGGCGACTGGCCGTTTCAGGACATGCCCCAGCCGACCCGGGGAATTGTCCAGACGATCGTCAATCTGATCCTGGTCTGGTTCATTATCCACATCGTTTTCTACCGGATTCTGGGTCTCGGTTTCAATTTTCTGAGCCAGAGCAATCTGGAGGCCCTGGCCGCGGCCGGACAGGCAACGCTGCCGGACGGGTCGAGTATGAGCCTGGATGCCATGAGAGCCAAGCATTTCGCTGAAAGTGCTGTCGTCTGTTTCGTTCTCATCGGCTTTTACAGTTATCCCTTCATCACGATTCTTTTTGGAAAATGGCCCGTGCGGCCCAGTGATCTGCCCCAGCCACAGGCCGGATTCCTGGAAATCGCCTGGGCATCGTTCTGGACACTCTTCTTTTATACCATTCTGATTGTTCCGTTCTGGGGCCTTGTCTACACACAACTGCTGGGCAGTTCCTTCGGGCTCAATACCCCCTGGTGGGGAGGACTGGTCGATTTCAATCATCTTCACTGGGTCTTCGGATGGTGGGAATGGATGATTATCGTACTCTTCATGACGCCCAACGTCTGGCGGATGAAACCCTGGTCCCTCATCCCCCTGGCTCAGCCCTGGAAGGGACTGGTTTCCTTTCTGATCAATGTCGTGCTGGGGTATATCATTGCCTGGATCTGCGTTGCAATTGCGCCGGTCTGGCTCAGTGATGTGCTGCACCATATTGATAAAGAGGCTGAAAAACTGCGGTTTCTGTGGTATCATGCTGCGGAAATCGCCGGATTTACCCTGATTCCGTTCCTGGCCTGGCACCATTACTTCGATGATATGGTCCCGATGAAGGATCTGGATTCATGGGCATCCTTCTGGTTCCGGACCGCCGGCGTGCTGGTCCTCTGTGTCATCAACTATGTGATCTTCTACTACATTGGCTGGGGCTCCTGGGCGCTGGGGAATCCGCACTGGGACCACAAGTTTCTCCACGGTGAGTCGCTGGTCTGGAACTTCTGGTGGATTATTCCGCTCCTCTGGAATGAATGGTTCTTCCATAAATGGCCGTTCTATGTCCATGAGGGGCATTAACGATTTGTTTTCCCTGTCCGGCGCAGCCGGAAGGGGAGAACTGTACCCGGCAAAAGGAGACTGCGATGACCTTTGAAGAAGTCAAAGCCGCCGTTCTGAGTCTCAGCGAAGCAGACCAGAAACGGCTGATCACCGAAATCGTTCCGGAAATCTGGCCCAGAGCCTGCACCGATGATGCCTGTCTGGTAAAGATGCGGGAACTGGTCGACGAAGAGACGGTCAAAAATTACAGGGCCCAGAATATGGGCGGGATATGAACCGAAGGCCGGGAGGCGTGAGATGCGCCTTCCGGCGTTTCATTTTCGACTGTGGTGAACGTGTGCAAAAGGTGTTTATCACCGGTACGGAGGCGTGAATCTGGATCAATAGAGGCACATATCCCGACGCCGGATCCGACTGTCAGGAGCGGATTGTGATCCGCTCTGCTGTTCTTAGAAACTTTGTTTAGAGGAGAGTTTGTATGTCTCGAAGCAGTGTCAATTTTGATGTACTGACCCCGGTCCATTTTATCAGCCGTTCCGCCGCCGTTTTCGGCGACAAAGTGGCGGTGGTCTACGGCGACAAGCGGTATACCTACACAGCGTTCTATGAACGGGTCAATCGTCTCGCCAGTGCGCTCAAACAGGCCGGGATCGGCAAAGGCGACAAGGTGGCCTTCATCTGCCCGAATACGCCGCCGATGCTGGAGGCCCATTACGCCGTTCCCATGATCGGCGCGACCCTTGTCAGTATCAACATCCGTCTTTCGGCCAGGGAAGTGGCCTACATCCTCGACCATTCCGACAGTAAGGCGCTCTTTGTGGACAATGAATTTTCCGGTCTGGTGGCATCTGAACTCGGTAATCTGAAGAAGATCGGGACGGTGGTCAATATCTGCGATATCAGTGATGAAAAGCCGCTGGAAGGCATGGCGTACGAAGAATTTCTGGCCACCGGTTCCGCGGAACCGGTTCCCGTAGAGGTGGATGACGAATATCAGGTGGCGACCATCAACTACACCAGCGGAACCACAGGACGGCCCAAGGGGGTCATGTATCACCACCGGGGCGCCTACCTCAATGCACTGGGCGAGCAGCTTGAATTCCGGACCAACTCCCGGTCGGTCTATCTCTGGACCCTGCCCATGTTTCACTGCAACGGATGGTGTTTCA
>JBEPXL010000295.1:0-5113 GCA_041641935.1 Desulfobacteraceae bacterium
TGTTTTCGGTACATCGGCCAGCAGTTCCGAAATCCTTTTGCCCGTTTTGGATAAAATCTCCAGCAGGCGGCAGGCCGCGTAAATGGCGTCGTCGTACCCCAGATACCGGTCTTCAAAGAAAAGATGTCCGCTCATTTCCCCGGCCAGGGTCGCGTTTTCGTCCCGCATCTTCTGTTTGATGAGGGAGTGGCCCGTTTTCCACATCACCGCCCGTCCGCCGTGTTTCTGGATGTCGTCATACATGGTCTGGGAGCATTTCACCTCGGAGATGAAGGTCGCCCCCGGTTTCCGGGAGAGAATCTCGCGGGCAAAGATGATCATCAGCATATCGCTGTAGATGATATTGCCCTTCTCGTCCACCACGCCGAGACGGTCGCCGTCGCCGTCGAATCCGATTCCCAGATCGAGTCCTTCTTTTTTGACCAGGGCGATCAGATCCTGCATGTTGCGCAGGACCGTCGGATCGGCTTCATGGTTGGGGAAGGTTCCGTCCATGTCGCAGTAAATATCATGCACCTCGCACCCCAGCTGGCGGAACACCGGCACCGCGACCACGCCGCCGGTTCCGTTGCCCGCGTCCACACCGATCCGGAGGGGCCGGGGCAGGGAAATGTCCTGCTGAAGATAGGCCTGATAGTCCGCAATCACCGATTTCTCCGCCCGTTTTCCCTCACCGGTGACAAAGGTTTTCTTCTCCGCGATCATCCGGATTTCCTGAATCTCCCTGCCGTGAACCGAGTCCGGTCCTCTGCAGATTTTAAACCCGTTGTACTCCTTCGGATTATGGCTGGCCGTCACCATGACGCCGCCGTCCTGCTTCAGAAACTGGACCGAAAAATAGAGAACCGGTGATGTACAGACACCGATGTCCGTCACATCACACCCGGTCGAAAGAAGCCCCTCGATCAGCCGGTCCGCATAGGCGTCCGATGTGCCCCGGCAGTCCCGGCCCACGGTCAGCCTGGTGCAGCCATGGGATTTCATAAAGGTTCCGATCCCCTTGCCGAGCCGCAGTACATCATCCTCGTTCAGGTCTTCTCCGGCAATCCCCCGGATATCGTATTCTCTGAAGATTTCATGATTCATATTCTCTGCCTCCCTTGTTTCACCATCCAAAAAGTAACGCCGTCACACCGATAATCCAGCAGTACGGAGCGAACAGATGCATCTGTCCCCGATTGACAATATAGACCAGAAGCGCCAGAGCGCTGTATCCTACCACACAAGCCGTAATCGCGCCGAACAGGACCGTCACCTCGGCGGCGGCGGGACTGAGATCCTTCAGGCTCAGCAGCTGGGCCCCCACAATGGCGGGAATGGAAAGAAGAAACGAGTACCGTGCCGCGATCTTCCGGTCGATGCCCAGAAACAGCCCTGTGGCAATGGTCGAACCGGAACGGGATATACCGGGCAGAATGGCAAGCCCCTGCACCAGACCGATGAGCAGGGCCTGCCCCACGGAAAACGCCGTGATTCCCTCTCCCTTCTTCCGGAGATACCGGGTTCCCCAGAGGAGTGTACCGGTCACGAGCAGCATGAATCCCACCAGAACGATGGAGGAAAAGAGCTGTTCCGCGATCCGGTGGAACATGAGTCCCAGAATGGCTGTGGGGATGGAACCGACGCAGATGAGAAAGGCAAACCGGACTTCGGCGTCCGCAAATGCCTCTGAAACGGTAATCTCCCGTTTCAGAAGGAGCGCCGAAGTCCGGTAGAGCGCGGTCAGGATGGAGCGGATTTCCCGGTGAAAAAAGAAGATCACCGCGATCAGCGTTCCGGTGTGAACACTGACATCAAAAAAGAGGTTGGGCTCAGTAAGACCGAATATCTTTTGAAACAGGACAAGATGCCCTGAACTGCTGATGGGCAGAAATTCGGTAAGCCCCTGAATGACCCCCAGCAGGACCGCCTGAAGCGTTGTCATGGTTTCGATTCCGTTTGAAGTTCAGAGAGCCGGGAGCGGATTATCCCTTGACTACGGCAATGGGTCGGAGTCGGGCGACTTTCCTTGAAATACCGGCATTGTGGACCACATCCACCACCTGTGAAATATCCTTGTAGGCATCCGGCATCTCTTCAGCCATGGTGCCCCGGCCCGAAGCCCGGACGAGAATCCCCCTGTCTTCCAGCTCCCGGTGGATGGCCCGGCCCCTGCTCGCCTTTTTGGCCGCTTTCCGGCTCAGTACCCGGCCGGCCCCGTGACAGGTGGAGCCGAAGGTCTCTTCCATGGCCTTGTCCGTTCCCACCAGAACATAGGAAGCCGTTCCCATATCCCCCGGAACCAGCACCGGCTGACCCACATGCCGGTAGGCATCCCCCAGGGCCGGATGCCCCTTGGGGAAGGACCGGGTCGCCCCTTTCCGGTGCACGCAGACGTCCTGATTCTTTCCGTCGATGACGTGGGTCTCTTTCTTGGCGATGTTATGGCAGACATCGTAGACCAGCCCCATGCCCAGATCCCGCGGACCCATCTGCAGGGACCGGAGAAACACCTCTTTTGCCCGGTGCATCAGAATCTGCCGGTTGTTCCAGGCATAATTGGCCGCGCAGGCCATGGCCCGGAGATACCGCTGCCCTGCTTCGGACTGGATCATGGCACAGGCAAGCTGCCGGTCCGGGAGTTCATAGGGGAGTTTTTTGACTTCCTTGCTCATGACCGCCAGAAAATCATCACAGACCTGGTAGCCGAATCCCCGGGAACCTGAATGGACCAGCAGCACCACCTGGTCTTCAAACAGACCGAAGGCATTGGCGGTATCCGGTTCAAACACCTCGTCCACGATGCCGACTTCCAGAAAATGGTTCCCGGAACCGAGGGTTCCCAGCTGCTTCTTGCCCCGCTCCAGGGCACGGTCGCTCACCTCGTCCGGATCGGCATCGGCCATGCAGCCGTTCTCTTCGGTGCGGGTCAGGTCACCGTCTTCCCCGAACCCCTGGTTGACCGCCCAGCGGCTCCCTTCTCTCAGCATCCGTTTTTCCTCGGAGACGGTCAGTTTGACCGGCCCCGTGGAGCCGACACCGGAGGGAACATTCTGGAACAGGGAATTGACCAGGTCCGCAAGCTGCGGGCGGACTTCGCTTTCGGTGAGATTGGTTCTGGCGAGACGGACCCCGCAGTTGGATACTACAAAGCCATTGGCAATAAAGTTGTGGTCCGGGTGAGCAACAGTAAAATCGTACACATAACCATCAAAATCCTTTTCCTTGGAGAGATCAACCTTTTCAATGGATTTAACAGTAGACCAGACCATACCAGTATTTTCAGTATCGACAGTCGCATGACTGCAGAACTGATCAAAGGTTTCAAATATTGATCCGATACGGGGACTTGTGGCACGGCCTTCATAGACAGAGCGCTGCAGGAAACGCTGGTTCACATACTTACTTGCAAGTTCCTGATAAATTTTCTGCGGCGCCATTCCCGCAGCATACAGTGCTGCAGCCCGGGCGGCGGTTTCCTCACGAATGGCAACAAGATTCTTCTTCTGTTTAAGATACTCAACCGCAGCCATTGCCAAATTCATCCGTTTCCGGTTATATTCAAACCCGACCTGAGCCCAGAGATTGATCAGACTGTCTGACTCTGATGAAAGAATCAGCAGAAGCCGATATGATATACTGCCATCTGCATTGGTCTGCTCTGTTCGCTGACTGATTTTCTTTGCCTCAACGCCAAATCCTTTCAGCAGTTCTGCAATGTCTTCTAAAAAAAGCCTGCCAGCTTGAATATGCTGCCCCCGTTTGTTCAGTGACAATATGGGCGGATTGAAGTTGTAGTTGCGCTCTTTAAATGGCCTGGGCGATGACAGTTCCGCTCCAAAAAATGAGGCAAGAAAAAGACGCTGATGCCAGCGCGGCGCACGAAACAGCCATCCCGGAACACGATAGTCCTGCGAAGCCTTTTGCCCAACCGGTGTCCCCAGTGCCGTCAGCAGACTTGCAAAGGCACTGCCGACCACTTTGAACGATAATTCTTCCCGCTGAAACTGATACCTGCCGTACGTGGTATTGATCGTATGGTCGCGATTCCGTCTGTAAATTCTGGAAGGCGTAAATCCGGATTTTTCAACGTCTGAGCGAATTTGTTCCAGATCACTTTCTTCGCCGTAAAACCAGGTGATTCCTTTGCCACTGCCGTTTTCGAAATAGAGCGTTCCGTCACCAAAAACAAATCCCATCAGTTTGATCAGATATGGCAATAAAGGGGAGTCGGTCTGCAAGGGCAGGAGGTTGCGCTTTTTCAGCTGATTGATAATCTGAGACAGTGTGTTTCCACGCATCCCTTTGTCCTGATCTGCCAGAATACGCCGAATATCATTTTCATCAACAAGTGTTTCACAGGCCGGCGTTTCATGAGGAACCCCTTCAAAAGGATATCGTGCAATCCGGTCGCCATCCTTCAACTGCCCCAGTTCAACCATGCCATTCGGCGTCCAGAAAGGATGGTCTTCGGTTGCCAGAATCTCGTCACCGCCGGTTGTCATCAGACGATACACCATTCTTTGGGGCGGCATCCTGATATAATGAACAATCGGCGTGATGTCATCATGCCCCTTCTGCAGATTCTGACATTTTATATCACTCGCATGCCAGTTTGATTCCATTTCTCCAATGGTCTGCGTATAACCGAACTGGTGTAAAATCCGGGCGGTGGAACAAAGGCAGTTGATGTCATACCCGACCCCTCCAGGAGATATAACTCCTTTATCCCAGTCCGTCGCCGCCACGCCGCCAATGGGAAACCCGTAGCCCCAGTGGATATCCGGCATCGCCAGCGACGCCTTTACAATCCCCGGCAGCGTCGCCACATTGGCCACCTGCTTGAAGGTTTCTTCCTTCTTGATGACTGCCAGCATCTTTTTGCTGGTGTAGATTCGCCCCGGAACCTGCATATTGCCGGTTCTGGGGATTTCCCAGCAGTGATCGTTTATTTTGATGATATTGGTCATATTCCGTCCCCGTCGATCGCAATCCGCCGATCCCGGCCTGTCCGGGTTTCCGTTCTACACATCAAACACCACCGTCGCCGTCCATCCGTCAGCGGTTTTGAATACGTCCAGTTGATGATAGGTGACCGCCTTGATCTCTTCATGAATGGTGTGGCGTTCCGGTG
>JBEPXL010000296.1:0-5060 GCA_041641935.1 Desulfobacteraceae bacterium
CCAGTCCAGGTCCGGCCTGCTGGCCGTGGACGGTTTGGCTTGATCTGTCATAGAATCATTCCTATCTTCTCTTTGCTGCGGGTTGTCACCGGCGTGTCTCTCAGGAGAAACCCTGAAATAAAAAAATACGCACGGCAGAGATCATGATGTAAATGTCATGTGAGGGTTTCCGGCACGGCAACTTGATACTCTCCGGGCATGTTACTGTCAAGAAATACCTGACGTTACAGACAGGATTACCAAAGGAACAATATGATAGAAATTCTGTTGAACATACTGGTCGAATCCTGGAATATACTGCAGGAGTCGGCTCCGTATATGCTGTTCGGTTTTTTCGTGGCCGGACTTCTGAAGGCATTCATGTCGGATGATTTCGTGGCCGGACATCTGGGAAAGAAACAGTTTTCCGGGATTGTAAAGGCGGCTCTCTTCGGCGTACCGATTCCGCTCTGCAGTTGCGGTGTCGTACCGGCGGCGGCCGGGCTGCGCCGCCAGGGCGCCGGAAAAGGGGCAACATCGGCTTTTCTGATCTCCACCCCGGAGACCGGTGTCGATTCCATTGCCGTGACCTATGCGCTTCTCGACCCGGTCATGACCATTGTGCGTCCCCTTGCGGCAGCCATTACGGCCATTGTTTCCGGTGTGCTGATTCATCTGTTCGATCGTGAAGCGGACCCGGAAACCGCTGCGCCGGTACCGGAAGACATTGCCCCCACCTGAGGGTCCGAAAAATGCGCCTGCGGGACAGGCGCGGAACATCTTCCGGTCCGCAAACGGCTGGGGGAGGGAATGCAGTATGCCTTCGGTGATCTTCTGGGGGATATCGGTCTCTGGTTTCTGGGGGGGATACTGCTGGCCGGCGGGATTACGGCCCTGCTGTCGCCGGAGCTGATTTCCACCTACCTCGGCTCCGGATTCCGGTCCATGCTGGTGATGCTTGTGGTGGCGGTTCCCCTCTACATCTGTGCCACCAGTACGACACCTGTGGCGGCGGCACTGGCACTGAAGGGGCTTTCCCCCGGTGCGGCTCTCGTCTTTCTTCTGGCCGGACCGGCCACCAACGCCGCATCTCTGGCGGTGGTCACCCGGATTCTCGGGCGGAAAGCGACCGCCATATACCTGATTTCCATCCTGAGCTGCTCACTCCTGATCGGGATGGGCGTCAACTGGCTCTACGGCTTTATGGGCCTGAGCGTCACCGGCTGGGTGGATGCGCCGGAAGTGGTCTCCGGCGGATTGGTTTCCCTTGTCTCCGCCATACTGCTGCTGGCCCTGATCGGTATTGCACTGATTCGCAGCCGGTGGCCCCATGATCCGGAAACCTGCAGCTGCCCCGCCTGCTGTAACGCCTCTTCCACCGGATGAATCCGGCTCTTCAGCATATAAAAAAACCCCGTCCCTGCAGACGGGGTAGATAAATTCAGGCTCTGCGGCAGATCATCAGAGCTTTGCGCCTTCCCGGGAAAGGTAATCCGCCACCCCATCGGAAGTCGGCTTCATACCGGTTTCTCCTTTTTCCCAGCCGGCCGGACAGACCTCACCATGCTCTTCGGAAAACTGGAGCGCATCCACCATGCGGACCATCTCGTCCACATTCCGCCCCAGGGGAAGGTTATTGACCACCTGGTGCTGGACAATGCCTTCCCTGTTAATCAGAAACGAAGCCCGCATGGCGACCCCTTCATCGGGATGCTCGATGCCATATGCCCGGGTGATTTCATGCTTCACGTCCGCAACCATCGGATACTGAATCTGGCCGATGCCGCCTTCCCGGACGGGGGTATTCCGCCAGGCAAAATGGGTGAACTGGGAATCGATGGAAACGCCGACAACTTCGACTTTCCGTTCCCTGAACTGATCCAGACGCTTGTCATGGGCGATAATTTCTGTCGGGCAGACAAAGGTGAAGTCGAGGGGCCAGAAGAAAAGGACCACATATTTTCCCCTCAGATCAGAGAGTTTGAATGCTTCATTTATAGTTCCATCCGGCATGACCGCCGGTGCGGTAAAATCCGGAGCCGATTTTGCAACCAGTACACTCATGAGAGCCTCCTTTGGTTAAGATCTCTGGTATCCCGGCGGCTTCGCCGGAATGTACAGGGTATATCCGTTCGGCAGATGAATAACATAAGAATTCCATCGGAATTTGCAAGAGTGATGTTCTGTGCGGCCGGAAAGCAGTTTCATCTGCCCTTACTGCATCGGCTCCTTGTTTTCCACCCATCCGGCCTGTCCCACCAGCGGAACAAAACGGACTTCGGTCAGTTTATTCTGAACGATCTTGTCTTCACTTTCCCTGTGAACCTGCACGAGTTCCTGTAAGCTCTGGGTTTTGCCCACCGGAATCACCAGCCGACCGCCGTCAACCAGCTGATCCACCAGCGGCTGCGGCACCTCAGGCCCGCCCGCCGCGACGACGATAGCGTTATAAGGAGCATATTCAGGCCATCCCATGGTACCGTCCCCGTGCAGAACCTCAATATTATCATAGCCCATCTTGCCAAAAATGGCTTCCGCCGATTTCACCAGGGACTTATGCCGTTCCACCGTGTAGACTTTTCTGGCAATACGGCTCAATACAGCTGCCGCATATCCGGAACCCGTCCCGATATCGAGTACCGTATCCTCCGGTTTCAGTTGCAGGGCCTGCACCATCAGCGCGACGATATATGGCTGGGATATAGTTTGTCCTTCACCGATGGGAAGGGGAGAGTCCTCATACGCAAAATCCACCATATTGGGGGGCACGAATTCCTCCCGGCGTACCGATTTCATTGCGTCCAGAACAGCTGGATCACTGATTCCTCTTCTTACCAGATGTTTTTCATACATCCGTTTTCTTGCCGCTTCATGTGTATCCATGAACAAGCCCCCTTCTATCGATGGTCATTGAAAACAGTAAAGTCCCCCGCCTTCTGTGCAGCAGGGAACTTTACTGCAAAAATGGATAAATTCCATAAAATCGAACTGCTTCTAATTGGAACCCGGGTCATAGGGCAGAAGCTCCGCCAGGTCATTTGGAAGTGCCAGTGCCTGGCGAATATCCTCAACTTCTCCTTTTTCAATCCGGCTGTTGATCAACTTCAACACAGCCCGGCCTATATCTTCGGGATTGGCCTGGGGATCATCACTGAATTGCATAGTGAATACCTCCTGTTCACTTGTCATTTCAATTATTATTCAATCATTGATAACAGGATAATAAGGACAGGGGGATGCAGCAAATAAGGAAAATCCCCCACTATGGGGCGTAATGTCATGTAAGCTGACGGGGAAGGCAGACGCAGCAGGACGCTTGACATACACATGCAGCAGATCCGGTGATAATACCGGGATGGATGCAACGGGTCTGAATCCGGAAAATCAGGGCAGGGAGATGGAATCTGCCGGTTCCATGTTTTTCCGTCCCGCCCACCAGAAATCGTTTCGTTCCACAGGATCATGGAACCGCAGCCGGCCATCAACCCGGATCTGCGGACTGAGGTGTATTTCATCCCGCCCGCACCGCATCAGGCGATCATGGGCCATCATCCAGCCGATGACTTCGCCGTGTTTGTCGAGGGCTTCCCGGGCGTATGCCGAACAGGAAGGATACATGGGGCATGTTCCGTGGCGGACCGCTGAAAAGTGGTCCAGCGGCCCCCGGTAGAAATCGACAACGGCGGAAAAGGGAGAAAATCCGCTGTCTGATTCCGTACCGGAAACATGACCACATGCGGTCAGAAAGAAGACCGCCAGACAAAGTAAAAGCCACCGACAGATAAAACGCACATCATTCATCGCGAAACAACTCCTGTTGTTTTGGATAGCGGAAAGAACCGCCCTCTCTTTCATTCAAACCAGACCCGGAAAACGGGTCCAGCACCTGTAAGCTCCAGACAATTTATCCGAAAGCCGTATCCGCCGCAACCTTTTTCGCATTCTGCCATTGTTCGACGATATTGTCGAACAATGGCAGTGATTGTCGAAATCACTGATACGTCTGATGGGCTAAGATACTGTCTTCATGGAGTATAAAAGTTGGCACACTTGTTGAAAACAAATTCAGCAGACAACGAAACAGAACCGGTCATTCTGAATGCAGATGACCCTCATAGCCACCACAAGAAAAAGGAGTTCATATGTCGATCCAACTGTTCAGACTGGCGGGCATCATCAGCATCGCAACCATTCTTTCCGCATCACCGCTATGGGCATCCAGTACCGCTTCCACGGCAGCGGACACAGTGAATCTTGTTCAGTCCGGACACGGTCACGGTCCCGGCGATGGCTCCGGAAACGGCGGCAACGGTCCCCGGGACGGCTCCGGAAATGGTTCCCGATGGGGAGACTGCCTGTTTCCTGACGCTGCGGATGCAGATCACGATATACTTCTCTCCGGACGAGGCGGTGGAAGAGGCGGAAACGGCGGTGGCGGCGGTGGCGGCGGTGGCGGCCGTGGCGGAAACGGTGGAAACGGTCCCGGTGACGGAACGGGAAGCGGCGGCAGCGGTCCGAAGGACGGCTCCGGAAACGGGCGTAAATCCGGAACCTGTATCAATTCGTAACCAAATTCCATCCCTGACATGCTGGTTCCCTTCCTGCAGAAACATGCAGAGAACCGGCTTTACCATATCGTTCAGCAGAAAATCCCCAGCGTACGTTGCCTCCCTGCGGTGAAATCCCCAGCGCAGACTTCACCGCAGGGAACATATCGTCCGCATAAAAACCCATGAAAGGAAACTGAATTTATGAACACACGCAGGAACACAATCATCATCAGCCTGATGCTGACCCTGGCCCTGGTACTGAGCGGCCAGGCACTGGCCGGAAATGGAAAAGGAAGAGGTCCGGGAAGCGGAACCGGTGACTGCATCCATCCCGATGGTCCCATTGGACCCGGCGGAACGGGGCGGAACGGTGAACCCGGTGAATTTCCCCGGGCCGGTCGCGGCTTCGGTCCGGGCCGTGGCGAGGGGCCGGTGATCGATCTGTTCGCTGGAGACTCTGTCACCGTAACCGGTGCGGTCGCTGAAATCGGTTACTTCGGCCGTGGTGTCACCATCGATACCGGCGAAGAG
>JBEPXL010000297.1:0-5050 GCA_041641935.1 Desulfobacteraceae bacterium
AGCCCCTGGTAGAGCTTCTGCAGTTCCGGGTAGGGCTTGATTTTTTTGGTCTTTTCATCGACCCAGTTGTCCTCATAATTGATATTGACGGCTGTGGGAATGTGCCCCAGTTTCAGGGGATTGCCCGTGAGCCCTTTGGAGCCTTTCTGGCCGACATATTCCTCGTGGGACCGTACATCGATGATCTGGTAGTAGGGATCGCCGAGACGCTTGAAAATGAAATCGCCATTGACCAGCTTGCGGGTTCTGATCTCGGCTGTGGGGGCCTGGTAGAGAATCGGGTCCAGGCTGCGGGGTTCCGGAACCAGGTCGCCGCCCGCGTCCTGCCAGCCGTCAACGCCTCTCTCCAGAATTTTCATGTCCTCATGCCCCAGAATATCGAGCACCCAGAAGACATAGGAAGCGGTCGCACCGCCGTCCCGCTCCACCGAGTCGTAGAGAACAATGGTATCGGTGCGTGAAATGCCATGCTGTCCCAGAATTTTCTGGGCTTCGGTGGGCCCGGCGAAGAGTTCCGCCGTGCTGGTGGAAAGGTCGTCATACCGGAACGCGGACCAGGGCAGGCGGATGGCGCCGGGGATCAGGTTGTTGTTGAAGTACTTGTCCGTCCGGACATCCACGATGACAAGGCCGTCATCATTCTGGTGCTGCTTCAGCCACTCCGCCGTCACAAGAAACTGGCCGTTGGGATAATCCGGCGTCTCTTTCTGCGCCGAAGCAAGGGACCAGTAAGCGCCCAGAACCAGCAGAATGGCAATGACTGTATAGCGGACTGTTTTGCCGTCCTTCATCTACACCTCCTGTACAGGGTACTGTTCTGAATTTCAGGTTATCTTCTCTGCATACCGGATACAGGTTATAACGCTAAAATTCATATCTGGCAAGAGCCGTCCCGGCAACCGGTACAGAAGTGACTGAGAAACTCTGCGGGAGAATGTAAATGTCTAAAAAGTGCCGCCGTTCCACCCGAACTGTTTGCGTTCAATATCCTTGAAGTCAATATAGATTCTGTCCGGCGGGATGTTGAACTCTTTCTGGAGAAAATCGCAGATGGCACTGGAAAACGCGCCGCACCGGTCCGTGGGCAACCCGATGCTTTTCAACTGTACAAACGCGAGGGGGCTTTTATCACCATTGTAGATCATTGCCGTATCGGGCTTGATGGAGACCATGACCCATTTTTCGGGCTTTCCGATGAGATCGGCGACAAATGCGGATGTTTTTTTCAACAGTTCGTCGTGATTCTCTTCATCCAGTGGCTGATTGGTTTCGATGCTGAAGTAGGGCATGGTAGGCTCTCCTTATGCAGGGATTACCGTAAAACAGAACCGGTAGAAAGTGGAAATACAGAATGAAAAACATTACTCCATATTCCCCATAAATTCTTCGAAGGCTTGAATATTATCGCATCTGAACACCTGTCGAAAAAGGAGCTTCAGGGCTTCCTGGTTCTGAATCTTTTCGATATGAGCAGAACAGTGTGGTGGGATTTCACCAAATTTTTCAGCCAATGCTTCAAAAAGCATTTCCCGGATCGTTTCCTTTTGTGTTTCTACAACCCCTAAAGCCCTGCCTTCTTCGATACCTTTTTCTCTGGCTACCTCAAGGACATCAAGCATTTTAATTTCCTCCCACAGTTCCTGTATTCGGTTTTTGTCTATCAGTTTGTTGGACATGACCAGCGTTGCCGCCAGTAGTTTAGACGGTATTTTTTTCCGCATGAAAGAGTTCCGTTTCAAAGCGGATCACCTGTTCGACAATTTCACTTCGTACAGATCCGGTTTCTTTTCCGTACAAAGGCAGAAAAACCAGTTCCAGCCAGTTATCAAAAGTATTTTCCTGCACTGCCAGGCGAATTTCTTCAAGCCGTTTTCGTCCATCCCGCTGACTGAAATCAATCACGACAGGTGTATAATTTCCACTTCCGGTGGAAACAGTTTTGTCACCACTGTATACATTTCCTGAAGCAAGAACAATATCCGTAATTTTTGGCCCCCACTGTTTTACGCCCATAAAATGATAGGCTGCAAAACGGTACATATCATGTTCTCTCAGGTTCCGCTGTTCTTCGATGTGGTACAGGTCACCCTTATCATCCCTCACCATGATATCCACACGGCCGGAAGCTACCGAAATTTCAGCCGGCTCAAAACCGAAGACATCCTGGATCAGTCCGCTTTTGATACCAATTACTTCAAGCGTTTGTCCGCGTAGGGCCTCCGCCATCCATTTGATTATTACGTCATAATTTTGTGGGTAATCCGTCCCATTTCTACTTTTCACTTATAAGCTCCGTATATCCGGTCCAGGGCCAGTTGAAGTGGTAAGAACCTGATCCTCATATGAATTTAATACAGGTGGCAAGGATGGGCAAATATAACAGTCCTTCGGCGACTATAAAGGTGATATCAATGCACCTGCCGACACCTCCCGTCCAGCAGCAGCGTAATCGTACACCCCGGCCCGTCATTGTTTTCCGCGTACACCCGTCCGCCCATTGCCGTGATCACTTTCCGGACGAAGGCCAGACCGATTCCGGTTCCCCTCGTCTCCCGCACCAGCGCGCTTTCGACCCGGTAGAAATCATCAAAGACTTTGTTTAACGCTTTCCGGGGAATTCCCGGTCCGGTATCCGAGACGCTGACACGGACCCGTTTTCCCTCTGATCCGGTCTCTATCCGGATATCCTTCTGCTGGCTTTTCCTGCCGAACTTGACGCTGTTTTCCACCAGATTGATCAGCACCTGGGTCATGATCTCCCGGTCATAGGCAAACGGTGCGGACAGATCGTGATCGATGGTCAGCCGGTATCCGGCCTGACGCAGCGCCTCTCCGGTCAGTTGACGCACCTCTTCGATCACTTCATCCAGCGTACCTTCCACCCGGTTGAAATGGATCTGCTTCCGTTCCAGTTTGGAAAATTCCAGAATATTGTTGATCAGCCGGGAAAGACGTGTACTTTCTGATTCCACGATCCGGAAATATTCCTGCTCCCGTTCGGGTGTCCGGGCGATGCCCTGTTCGAGCATTTCCATGTACATGCGGATATTGGTGAGGGGCGTTTTGAGTTCATGGGTGACGGAAGAGACGAATTTGGACCGCCGTTCCGACAGATCCGCAATGGTCCGGGCGCTCCGGTAGATGGCAAACAGGCCCGCGAGCATGATGACCGCCAGTACGGCAATCATGATGGTGAGCGTCTGCCGTCCCGGTGAGCGGGGGATTTCCTGACAGGTGAGGGTGGCGTGGAGAAAGGAAAAGGGGCGCGGAAATGTCCGCTCCAGCCGGAACCGGGAGTAACCCGGCGCACCGGCATGACGCAAGGCTGTTTCCTCACTGCCGTTGCTGACCGTCAGCACCAGATGGGTAAACCGGGAAAGGGGCTGGGGGCTAAAATGAGCCCCGACCAGATAATCGAGAAACGCTTCGGTTTCCACCACAAACCCCTGGCGGTAAATCCGGTTTCCCAGCGCGACCCGGCGGAAGATGAACAGCCGGTTTTCATCCACCGCTACCGACTGCATCGGGTCCACCTCTGCCCGCAGGGTTTCCACCGGTTCCGCTTCCACAGCGCCGGCGATTTCCGGGGACGGCGCAGCCTCCTGAAGTGCTTCCTCTGCGTCTTCCCATGGGGCGTCATACCGGTTGGCGCTGTAGAGACGGCTTTCATCCTTTGCCGCGGCTTCCTTCTCCTGCCGGACGAGGTTCAGGGCCTGATCCCGTGTGATGGCTTCTGTTCGCCGTTCCTGCTGTCCCAGACTGGCTTTTTTCTGCTCCTTTGCGCGGGACCGGCTTAAAAAGCGGTCGGCAAAGCCCGGTTCCGCGGCCGGAGGCGGGGCAGGGGACGGGATCGGCTGGCGAAAAGGCTGGGCCTCGGACAAATCTTCAGCCGATGCCCGTTTTTTATTGAAGAGACGGTTGACGGTCCGGAGTGTGTCCGCAAGGGCCGGCGCTTCCATTGCCGCGTTTTCCTCCGGCGGTGTCAGCGGCGTCTGAAACGAACCATCCGGATTGTTCTGGAAATAGCCGAGGATGAACGGCATTTCCGGAGGCCGGGACAGGGGGGATCGTATCCGCTTCTGTGCGGCGACCGGTGTGAAATAGTAGTTGTACTCGTCCACGGCCCGCTCTTCCTCCTGCCGGACGAGCATGGCAAGCTCCCGCTCCATGTCGTCAAAGAGGGTTTCCGCGAAATAGCGAAGCTGGGCCGTTTCCTCCTGTTCCAGACTCCGGTAGGTCCGCCAGACGAAGTAGGCCAGGGGAATGGAAAGCGCCATGCAGAAGACGAGAAGCAGTCCCTTGAGGCGTTTCATGATTCCGTTTCCAGCCGGTAGCCTTCGCCCCGGACGGTGGTGATCAATGGCTGATCCCCGATGAGTCCGGCGATTTTTTTCCGGAGTTTCAGGATGTGGATATCGACGGTGCGGGTTTCAATATCGGCGTCGGCGTATCCCCACACGTCCGTCAGGAGCATTTTCTTGGAGACGATCCGGTCCCCGTTCCGGTGCAGATAGACCAGAATGTCCATCTCCCGGCGGGTCAGTTCCACTGTTTTGTCGTCCAGGGACGCGGTCAGGTTTTTTCCGTCAAAGACCAGACCGCCCAGCCGGATGATTTCATCCCCCATCCGTCTGCCGGTCCGCCGCAGCACCGCCTCCACCCGGACCATCAGTTCCCGGAGAGAAAAGGGCTTGCTGATGTAGTCGTCGGCCCCGGCACGGAACCCGGTGACGATGTCATCCTCCGCACCCTTGGCGGTGAGCATGACAATGCCCTGGCCGGATTTCTGCTCACGGATTTTCCTGCAGATGGTAAATCCGTCCATCGTCGGCAGCATGACATCAAGGATGATCAGATCATAGCTTCCTTCCAGCGCCTTTTCCAGACCTTCGCCGCCGTCTTCAATTCCTTCGGCCTGAAAGCCGTTGAAGACCAGTACATCCAGAAGTCCGTTTAGAATGGCGGGATCATCCTCGACGACAAGGATGCGTGCCTTTGCCTGTTTCATAGTGCCTCCCCGGTTCTGTGAGACGGAATCATTTCCGGGGCT
>JBEPXL010000298.1:0-5049 GCA_041641935.1 Desulfobacteraceae bacterium
ACACCGATGCCGCGTACCACCGATTCGATGGAGACCCGCCCGTAGCCGTTCAGGTTCAGCTGCTCCATATCCACGCCGGGATGGGGCTGATGGCCGGTCATGGCGGTGGTGCTGTTGTCCAGAATCACCAGTGTCAGATTGTGGTTGTGGAAGACGGCATTGACCAGCCCGGTGATGCCGGAATGGAAAAACGTGGAATCGCCGATAAAGGCGACCACCTTCTGATCGGTAACTGCGGAGAAGCCGCAGGCGGTCCCGATGGATGCGCCCATGCAGACGACAAAGTCGGCCATGGACAGCGGTGGCAGAAAACCGAGGGTATAGCAGCCGATATCCGAGGGATAAACGGTATCCTGTCCCTCGGCGGCTTTCTTGACCGCATAGTAGGTGGCCCGGTGGGAACAGCCGGCACAGAGGTTGGGCGGCCGCTGGGGGATCTCCGGCAGGTCCGACAGGTCCGGAACCGAGGGCGGTGTGTAGGGCAGTTCAAAATAGCGCGCCATGACGCCCCGGACCATGGCCGGATCAAATTCATAGAGGCGGGAGAAAAAACCTTCTCCCTTGCCCCGGACGGGAAGGGTGAGCCCTTCTTCCTGGGCAAACGCCTTGACCGCCTCTTCCATGACCGGTTCCCCCTCTTCCACCACCAGAACCTTCTCCGATGATTTCAGCAGATCCTTGATCATCTGTTCCGGCAGGGGATGGGAAAAACCGGCACGGAGAATACGGGTTCTGTCCGCGATCTGCAGCTCCCTGACGGCATCGGAGACATAGGTATAGCTGACACCGTTACAGATAACGGCCCACTTTCCGTCCCCTTCCATAAAATTGTAGGGGGACGACTCGGCGATGGTCCGGGCCTGATCGAGATTCTCCAGCAGCCGGACATGGAGTTTCCGGGAGACTGCCGGCACACAGACATACTGCATGGGATTTTTGGTGAAATTCCCTTTCGTGATCCGTTCCCGGAGTTCACCCAGCGTTACGATGCCGGTGGAATGGTTGATACGGGTGGTGGTCCGGAAGAGAACCGGTTCGCCCAGTTTTTCGGACAGGTCAAAGGCATAGGGCATCATCTCCCGGGCCTCGTCCACGGAAGAGGGTTCCAGAAGCGGCAGTCCGCCGAATTTGGCATAGTAGCGGTTGTCCTGTTCATTCTGGCTGGAGAACATGAACGGATCGTCGGCAGTGATGAGCACCAGCCCGCCTCTGACGCCGATGTAGGCCAGGGTCATCAGCACGTCGGCGGCGACATTGACGCCCACATGCTTCATCGTGCAGAGAGAACGGACACCGGAATTGGCCGCCGCCGCCGCAACTTCCAGCGCGACCTTCTCGTTGGTGCTGTATTCAAAATAGAGGTTGGTTTCGCCGGAGATCTGAAACAGATTCAGGGAAATTTCCGACGACGGTGTTCCCGGATAGGTGCTGGCAAAAGCGACGCCCGCTTCCAGCGCACCCCGGGCGATGGCCTCGTTTCCCAGCAGGAGCATCTGCTGCCCCGGACTGTCGGTGAGCAGTTTGTGCATAATGTATTCCTCGGTGATAGTGGGTTGTTCTTGTTTTTTCTTTCTTCTCCATGCAACAGGGGCAGAGAGAAACAGACAGAATACTGTTTCTCTTCCGTTTTCTGGGGTCCGGCAGGTCGGCCCGGCCCGGCGGTGTTGCAAAGTATTCCCTTATATCAGGATGGCTTATGGTGTAAAGGCTTTTCTGTCAGGGCTACCGGGAAAAAACTTTACAAAGACAAGGGGGTGACTTATATTTAAAAGTTAATATTTTGTTGCGGCTGATGCTCCTGAACAGCGTTTTTGGAGAGATATTTTTCACATTGTCTCCCGCTGAAAAGGAAAAGATCGGGCCGCTGCTGAATCTTTCTGAAATTATCGATCAACATCGCGCAACCCGCGCCAGGAGATGATATGGAACAGACACTGCCGCTGGTGATCGCCACCCGGAACAGGGGAAAAACAGCAGAGATACGGGAGCTTCTTGCTGATTTTCCCATCGAGATCAAGAATCTGGATGATTTCGGTCCCATTCCGGAAGTGGAAGAAGATGGCCAGACCTTCGACGACAATGCCTACAAAAAAGCAAGTTTTACCGCCCGGGTTCTGGGGCTTCCGGCCCTGGCGGATGACTCCGGCCTGATGGTGGATGCCCTGGACGGGGCGCCCGGCGTCTATTCCGCCCGGTATGCAGGGGAGGAGGCCACCGATGCGGACAATACGGAAAAGCTTCTCCGGGAAATGACGGGAAAAGAGAACCGGAAGGCGGCGTTCATGTGTGTCATTTCGCTGGCCGTTCCCACCGGTGCGGCCCTGACCTACGAGGGCCGGTGTGAGGGAACCATCACCGAAGCCCCGGCCGGAACCGCCGGCTTCGGGTATGATCCTGTCTTTTATTACCCGCCCCTGGAAAAAACATTCGCCCAGATGACATCATCGGAAAAAAACCAGGTCAGCCACAGGGGAAAAGCCCTGCAGGAATTTCGGGAGGAGTTTGACAAAGTACTGATCTGGATCGGCCAGCAGATGCCGGTCCGGGAGAAAGTCGGGTGTGAGCGCGGTTGACGGCACGCAGTCTGGCTGTGACGACTTCTTTAAATCGAGCAGAGGAAAGAGAGAATGGATCTAAACGCAGAACTGGAAAATGTCATAAGAAGTCACGCCCGTGTCCGTGCCAATCTGGCGCGGGAGGAGATCATTGAGCAGATCGTCGAACGAAAAGAGGCATTGATTGCCGCAAACGGCTCTCTGGCGACCTGGACGCCCCCCGAATCCACCGGACGGGCCCCGCTGGATACACTGACGGTCCGGTGTCCGGCGGTGGAGAAGAATATCGACTGGGATTCTCCCAACAACATTCCGGTGGACGCCGAAACGTTCGATATGCTCTGGCGCGATGCCCTGAAAGTTCTGGAAAAAAAGGATGCCGTTTTTATTACGGACCGGGTTGTGGGGGCGGATGCCTCCTATGCCATGCCGATCCGGATGATGACCAACCGGGCGCTGACCGCGCTGTTCACCCTCAATATGTTCCGGCCGGTTCCCGAAGATATCGCTTCCAGCATCTTTGCCGGAAAGGAATTCACCCTGCTGGTGCTTCCCTATGACAAGATTGACACCAGTGCCTGTGAAGGGCGCCTGCGCAGACGTTCCGACGGCACAACGTCGGATATTGCCATTGTCATGGACTTTGACCGGCGGTGCGGCATCGTCTACGGTTCCGCCTACTGCGGCAGTGTCAAGAAGCTGATCTTCACCGTCATGAACTATTACCTTCCCCTGGAGGGAATTCTGCCGATCCACTGCTCGGCCAATGAAAACGCCAAAGGAGAACTGAGTCTGTTCCTGGGGCTTTCGGGAACCGGCAAGACCACCCTTTCCGCCGACCGCAACCGGGCCCTCCTCGGTGATGATGAGCATGGCTGGAATGATCGCGGAATCGCCAATTTCGAGAATGGCTGCTATGCCAAGCTGATCGATCTGGACCCGGAAAAAGAACCGGAAATCTACCACGCCGTCTTTCATCAGGAGGATTACCGGAAGCACGGGGCCATTGTCGAGAATGCCCTCATGTACCCCGACGGCACGTTTGATCTCTGCGATGACCGGTTGACACCGAACAGCCGGGGCTCCTATCCGCTCACGTTTCTGCGGAACATCAAACCCGCTTCGGCGGGACCGCATCCAAAAACCATTATCTTTCTGACGGCCGACGCCAACGGGGTACTGCCGCCGATTTCCCGGCTCAACACTCCCCAGGCCATGTTCTGGTTCCTGATGGGATACACCAGCAAGCTGGCCGGAACCGAGACCGGTGTGGTCGATCCGGTATCCACCTTTTCCCGTTTTTTCGGTCAGCCCTTCATGCCCTGCATGCCCCGTATCTATGCCGACCTCCTCGGTGAAAAGATGAAGGCACACAAGACCCGGGTCTTCCTTCTCAATACGGGCTGGACTGGTGGCCCCTACGGTGTGGGAGAGCGGATGGACATTACCCTGACCCGGACCATGCTCAATGCGGCACTGGACGGGAAACTGGACAATGTGGCCTACCAGAAGGACGAACTGTTTCATGTGGACGTTCCCCTTACCTGCCCCGGTGTACCCGATGAAATGCTCAAACCGGAGAACACCTGGCCGGACAGGAATGCCTATCGGAAACGTGCCAATGATCTGGCCTGTGAATTCAGGGACTATTTTCAAAAGGCGTACGGGAACAAGAATATCGAAACGGACATTTCGCTTCAGTGTCCGCTGCCGGTGGAATAATCGACATCTGCTTCAAATCCGATCCGAAAGCCGGGTGCACGCGCCCGGTTTCTTTTTGCCATGACCGCTGACAGCAGCACACAGCGCCGGATCACCTTCCTGCGGGTTCTGTTCAGCCGCCGGATGCTGGTGGCTTTCCTGATGGGCTTTTCCAGCGGGCTTCCGCTGCTGCTGACCATCGGGCTGCTGCAGGCATGGATGAAAGAGGAAGGGGTGGATCTGACGGTGATCGGGCTGATCACCCTGGTGCAGATTCCCTACACCTGGAAGTTCGTCTGGGCGCCGCTCTGTGACCGGTATACGCTTCCGTTTCTGGGGCGCAGACGGGGATGGCTCCTGGTCGCACAGGTCGCCCTGGCTCTGTCCATTGCCGGGCTTGGAATGACCGGTCCTGCCACCCGTTTCGGCCTGATGGTCACGGCGGCCCTGATGGTGGCCTTTTTCAGCGCCACCCAGGATATTGTGGTGGACGCCTACCGGCGGGAGGATCTGGCGGATGACGAACTCGGCCTCGGGTCATCGCTCTATATCTACGGCTACCGGCTGGGAATGCTGCTGGCCTCGGGCGGCGGGCTGATTCTGGCTGATCTGATTCCTTTTTCCCTGGTCTACCTGATCATGGCTGCCTGTATGCTTCCCGGTATTGTCACCACCCTCCTGACACCGGAGCCGCCGGAACCGGAAGGTATCCCCCTGACCCTGAAGGAGGCGGTGGTCTCCCCGCTGACCGAGTATTTCAGCCGGAACGGCGCCGTATGGATACTGGCCTTTA
>JBEPXL010000299.1:0-4992 GCA_041641935.1 Desulfobacteraceae bacterium
CGCCCGCTGGTGATTCCGGCTGAGACGGAACAGGGTCAGGGGAAGGCCGATGGCGTTGTTGTAGTTTCCTTCCGTCGTCAGAATGGTATCGCGCCGGGAGAGCACCGCTCCGATCATGCTCCGGGTGGTCGTCTTCCCGTTGGAACCGGTAATCCCCACCACCGGAATCCCGGCCCGCCGGCAGTTGAAGGCAGCCAGATCCCCCAGGGCCCGGATCGTGTCCGGCACAATCACGCAGGCAACACCATTCCGGGTCCACTCGTCCAGCGGCAGTGACGGAACCTGTGCAGCGGCCAGAACCAGTCCCCGGCAGCCCCTTTTCACCACATCGGCGGCAAAGCGGTGGCCGTCATGATGTTCTCCGGCGATGGCGACAAAGAGGTCATCTCCGGAACCCCTGCGGGAGTCGATGACGATGCCCGAAAAAAGGCGATCAGGCCCGGTTTCCACCGGCGGGACCAGTGTTCCGCCGGTCGCCTCAAGAACCTCCGGTATTGTCCAGGGAATCGGCTTCATATTCATCCAGGGCTTGCCGGGCTTCGGCCCGGTCGTCAAACGGAATGGTACCGCTTCCGATAATCTGATAGGTTTCGTGGCCTTTGCCTGCGATCAGCACCACATCGCCCGGCCGGGAAACCGCCACCGCCAGCCGGATCGCCTTTCGCCGGTCCGGTTCCACCACATACCCCTTGTCGGCAGAACCTGTCTCACGCAACTCGCCGGGCCGGTAGAACCGGCCGCCGGCACGGGAAGCGCCTGTTACGATCTGGCGGATAATGGCCAGCGGCTCTTCGGTTCTGGGATTGTCGGAGGTGATGACGGCCAGATCCGAAAACCGGCCCGCAATCTCTCCCATCCGGGGCCGCTTGTCCCGGTCCCGGTCGCCGCCGCACCCGAAGACGCAAATGATGCGCGCCGCCGGGGTGACAAGGGGTTTGAGCGCCGAAAGCACATTGGCCAGCGCGTCCGGGGTATGGGCGTAATCGACATAGACAAACCGGCCCTGCCGGTCGGGAACCGCCTCCAGCCGTCCGGGGACAGCCGTGAGGACTTCGATGCCCTGTTCCATTGCAGAAAACGGAATATGCAGCGCCGCGCCGACACCCACGGCGCAGAGGATGTTTTCCAGGTTATGCCGTCCCGTCATGGGAGAGGTAAAGGAAAAATTTCCCTCGGGTGTCACAATCCGTCCGGTGATGCCTGCCAGCGAAAACCGGAAGTCCGGGGACCATATCATATTGCCGTCGGATTCGCCAGCAGTGAAACAGGGAACCGTCAGCTTTTCTGAAAGGAGACGCCCCCGGGGATCATTACCGTTGACCACCGCCACCGCCCGGTTCCGCTTGGCCCCCCGGGCTAAAATCTCTGTAAAGAGCCGCTCCTTGCAGGCCCAGTAACGGTCCATATCCAGATGGTAGTCCAGATGATCCTGGCTCAGGTTGGTAAAGACGGCCACATCCACCTCGCAGCCCGCCAGACGGTGGAGATCAATGGCGTGGGAGGATGCCTCCATCACCACATGGCTCACCCCGTCTCTGTCCATATCCGCCAGTATCCGCTGGAGGTCGAGGGATTCCGGCGTCGTCACCGGCGTTTCAAAGGTTTTTCCGCCATACCGGTAACCGATGGTTCCGATAACACCGACCCGGTAACCGGCGGAAGTCAGAATCTGTTCGATGAGATAGCTGGTCGTGGTCTTTCCGTTGGTTCCCGTGATCGCGATCAGCACAAGCTGTTTCGATGGTTCACCGTAAAAGCGGCTGGCCAGCCGCCCCAGGGCCCGGCGGCTGTCTGCGACTTCGGCCACAACGGCGTCACAGGAGACCGGCTGCTGCGTCACCACGGCCGCCGCACCCCGCCGGATGGCGTCATCGATGAAGGCATGTCCGTCCGCCCGGAAACCCGGTACGGCGATGAAGAGTCCGCCCGGCTGAACCGTCTGGGACCGGTAATGGAGGGAACGAATCTCCGGATCGGGAACCGGAAAGCCGGGTGCGGAAAGCCGGACCACATCGACCGCTTTCAGCAGGCGGGAGAGTTTCACGGCGTCAGTCCTTTCGCCAGGTGACGGCCACAGGTTCGGGCTTCCGCTGCGGAGGAACATTCAGATAGTTGAGGGTTTCCTCGGCGATCCGCCGGAAGGCCGGCGCAGCGACCACTCCGCCGTAATACCCGTTCTGAGGTTCATCGACGATCACCAGAATCGCCACCCGCGGGTTTTGGGCCGGGGCAAATCCGACAAAGGAGGCCGTATAGCTCCGCCGGGCATACTCGCCATCCTTGTTCAGCTTCTTGGCCGTTCCGGTTTTACCGCCGGCTGAATACCCGTCCGGCGCAGCCTGCACACCGGTACCGCCTTCCTCCACCACCGTCTGCATCATCCATCGGACGGTATCCGCCGTTTTGGGCGATACCGCCTGCCGCACGGCCTGCGGTTCATTCTTCCGGACGACCTTGCCGTTGCGGTCCACCACCGCCTGTACCACATAGGGTTTCATCAGTATCCCTTTGTTGGCGATGGCGGATACCGCAGTGATCAGCTGAATGGGGGAGACGGAAATCCCGTGCCCGAAGGCAATGGCCCCGGCGTCGATCTTGGTCCATCGTTCGTAGGGAAGAAGAATTCCCGTGGTTTCGGCCGGACAGTCGATACCGGTCTTTCCGCCGAATCCGAAACGGGACAGGGTGGTGTGAAGCTTGGCAGCACCGATCATTTCCCCCATTTTGACCGCGCCGATGTTACTGGAATACTTTATGATTTTCTGGATCGAGAGCCAGCCGTGCTTGTGGGTGTCGTGAACAATGTCCCGGCCGATCCGGTACTCGCCGTTTTCACAGAAAAAGATGGTATTCGGTGTACAGCCTGCCGACTCGATGGCCGCCGCGGCACTGAAAATCTTCATGGTCGATCCCGGTTCCAGGGGATCGGTGACGACCCGGTTCCGCCAGGTGGGCCGGGGAAAACGGCCAAATGCATTGGGATTGAAAAACGGATAGTTTGCCATGCCCAGTACCGCACCGGTCGCCGGATCCATGACCACGGCCATCCCCGACTGCGCGGAAAACCGGCGGGCCACCTCTTCCAGTGCTTTTTCGGTGATATACTGGATGGTCCGGTCAATGGTCAGGACAATACTCTGTCCGCCGACGCCGGGCGTCTGACCCGCTGCCGCATCAAAACTTGCTCCCAGTGCATCGGTCAGAACGGTCAGTTTCCGCTTCCGGGGTTTCAGTTCATCTTCATAGCTGTATTCCAGTCCCTCCAGCCCCTGACCGTCAATACCGGTAAAGCCGAGTAGCTGGGCCGCAAGGGAGCGGTTGGGATAAAAACGGCTGTGCTCCGGAATAAAATCGATTCCCTTCATATCCAGTTCCCGGACCGCCCGCTCCTCCCGGGGGGTTACCTGCCGTTTGATCCAGACAAAATGGCGGGAGGAGAGCTTCCGGCGGAGCTTTTGCGGGGGGAGATGCAGCGTGCGGGAGAGGGCCGCAACGGTCTCTTCGACCGCCGTGATCTTCCGGGGGTAGGCCGCAATGGAGGTGGTATCGATACTCACCGCCATCTCCCGTCGATGGGAATCGTAGATGGTTCCCCGCTTTCCCCGGACCGTCAGGGTCCGCTGGTACTGTTCCGCCGCACGCAGGGAAAGTGCATCCCGGCAATAGGCCTGCAGGTAGACCGCCCGTGCGCCGATGGTCAGAAAACAGAGGAGAAAAACAATGCCGACAACCGTAATGCGGCGGTCAATGCCTTTCTTTTCAACGGGTGTCATAGTTGAACAGGGTGATCTGGTGCTGTGGGTCGGGCGTCACAAGCCCGAGTTGATATCGGGCGATGCTGGCAATCCTGTCCGGGGATTTGAGACGTTCCAGTTCAATCCGGAGGGTGTTCTGAATGGCCACAAGCTGCTGATAGTTGTCCGCCTGCCGGGAAATTTCATAGCCGACATGGATACACTGCACCCGGCACCAGGTGTAGACCAGAAGCTGCAAGATGAAAAATGCAAGGATCAGCATCCAGGTACCCATCACTCTGTAATTATATCCGTCTTGGCTGTCCGTCAGTACTTTCATTCTGCTCCCGGATAAGATTTCTTTGGTTTTCGTTTCTCCGCCGCCCGGAGCCGTGTACTGCGGGCCATGGGATTCTGCCGGACTTCCGCTGCTGAAGGCTGCACCGCTTTCCGGGTCAGCACCCGGAGAACCGGTTTTTTTCCGCAGACACACTGCGGAAATGCGGGCGGACAGGTACATCCTTTTTCCAGCGCCCGCAGGCGGTGTTTGACGATCCGGTCCTCAAGGGAATGGAAGGCCAGTACACAGAGGCGTCCGCCGGGGTTGAGCAGCGACGGGGCCATATCCATAAAGGTTTCAATATTTTCCAGTTCCCGGTTCACCGCGATCCGGAGCGCCATGAAGACCCGGGTAGCCGGATGAATCCGGTGACGTGTTCCCGGTCTGGGCCGGGGGACGGCATCTTCAATCAGCCGGGCCAGCCGGGCGCTGGTGAACGCTTCGGATTTGCGGACCTGCACAATACGGCGGGCGATCCGGCGCGACCAGCGTTCCTCTCCGTACCGCCGGAATATATCCGCCAGTTCCTCTTCGGACAGGCCATGAATCAGATCTCCGGCCGTCACATCGGCGGAAGGGTTCATGCGCATGTCGAGGGGTTCCTCTTTCTGAAAACTGAATCCCCGGCCGCTGGCCTGTATCTGGTAAAGGGAAAGGCCCAGATCCGCCAGAATGCCGTCAACGCCCTGAATGCCGCGCTGGTCCAGAAATTCGGGAAGCCGGATGAAATTGCCGTGAAAGAGATGAATCTGCCGCGCATACGGACGCAGGATCGTCTCCGCGTTACGGAGGGCCGCCGTGTCCCGGTCGATACCGATAAGGCGTCCCCCGGGTCCGATCTGCTCCAGCACCGCCCGGGCATGTCCCGAACCGCCCAGGGTGCAGTCCACATAGGTTCCCCCCGGCCGGCAGTCGAGA
>JBEPXL010000300.1:0-4975 GCA_041641935.1 Desulfobacteraceae bacterium
GATGACGAAGAAGACACAGGCGGCGGTGATGGAGCGGGATCCGAAGAAACGGGCCCAGATGTATCTGGAACTTCAGAAGGAGCACCAGGAACGGTCTCCCTTTGTCATCATGTTTCAGGACATCGAGGTGGCGGCGGAGCGGGCCGGTGTGGAGAATTTCATCCTCGGTCCCTCGTTTGACAGCAACTTCTACCGGTTCGTGAAGAAATAAACGCCCTGTGACAGCCTGGTTTCACAAGATGAAGGGCGGCCGGACCTTCCGGATTCTGCTGTGGTTATCCGGAATCCTGGTCTCGGTCGCCCTGACCTTTCTGGGGCTTCTGTTTGTCACCTTTCTCATCGGTCGTGTCGTTCCCGTCGATCCGGTGCTGAGCGCCGTGGGGGACCGGGCCCCGGAGGCGGTCTATGAGCGGGTTCGCCAGGAACTGGGACTTCATCTGCCGCTTTACCAGCAGTTCTGGATCTACATGACAAAGGTGCTGCAGGGGGATCTGGGCCGGTCCGTGCTGACGGCCAATCCGGTGGCGGAGGATATCCTGCGGGTCTTTCCGGCGACCCTGGAACTGGCGACGGTGGCCACCTTCATCGGCGTGCTGGCCGGTGTGCCGGTGGGCGTGATCGCGGCGGTACATCAGGGGCGCTGGCCCGACGGCGTGTTCCGTGTGGTGGGGCTGTTCGGATATTCCGTACCGGTCTTCTGGCTGGGGCTGATGGGGCTGGTCCTCTTCTACGGCAAGCTGGACTGGGTTCCCGGTCCCGGCCGGCTGGATGTGTTTTATGAAGGTATCCTGGAGCCGGTGACCGGGGTGCTGCTCATCGACAGCGCCCTGGCCGGTGAGTGGGACATCTTCAGGAATGCCCTGTCTCATCTGATGCTGCCGTCCGCCATTCTGGGGTATTTCAGCCTTGCCTACATCAGCCGGATGACCCGGAGTTTCATGCTGGAGCAGCTCAACCAGGAATACATCACCACGGCGCGGGTCAAGGGCGTGGCGGAATGGCGGGTGGTATGGGTGCACGCGCTGGGCAATGTTCTGGTTCCGCTGGTGACGGTGATCGCCCTCAGCTACGGGAGTCTGCTGGAAGGTTCCGTGCTGACGGAGACCGTATTCGCCTGGCCGGGGCTGGGGTTTTATCTGACGAAGTCGCTGCTGAGCGCCGACATGAATGCGGTACTGGGGGCGACGCTGGTGGTGGGGAGTGTCTTTATCGGGATCAATCTGCTGTCGGATGCGGTGTACCGGCTGCTGGATCCGCGGGCGCGGTGAGGGGATGCGGATGCGTACTCTGTCTTCAAACGGGATGGGGAATAAAGGAGAAGAAAATGATGGAGTGACACCCCTTACCGGTTGAAAAAACGCGGATTTTTTTCAACGAAAGCCGTAATCCACCGCTCAAGAAAGGACTCCTTCCCGGCGGTTTTGAGGTGTCCGTATCCAAGTATGGTGATCACCAGCGCCCCCAGCGTATCAACGATCAAATCCATCATTGTATCCGTCAGACCGGATGAATCACCGAGCATCGTTTTCTGCATGTCGGTTCCGAAGAAACTGTCCATCGAAAACTCGAAGATTTCCCACAGAGCCCCAATCCCGATCGCGAACAGAAAGGCAAAAAAGGCGACAAAGCCCGGATTCATATGCACTTCGACCTCTTCTGTTTCGTTGAGCAGGTGTACCAGAAGAAACCCGATGATCCCGAGCAGAAATCCGGAGGTGGTGTGCAGGGCGATGTCCCACCACCAGAAACGGGTGTAGTACCCGCGCACTTCGCCAAGGAAGAGCGAGGCAAAGACGAAGGCAATGGCAAGAAGCTGAAACTGCGGCGGAATATAGACGCGAAAACGTCTGGCCAGAACGACGGGAAAAAGGGTAACCCCGATGATCCCGATCGTGACGACAGCGGTGAACCATCTCTGCTCCCAGAACGCAACCAGAGCTTCGATGAACAAAATGGCCTGCAGGGTGAAGGTCAGGCGCTGGTGGATTAAGTGGGGTCTCATCTGAAGAAATAGCCGATCCTTGCCTGCTCATGAACCCGTAAAAACATGTACCTCTTTATCAAGACGTTTTGAAAGAAAATCCTCTGTAATTTCAAGATCGTAACGACTCTGAAGGTTCAGCCAGAACTGCGGTGACATGGAAAAAAAACGTCCAAGGCGAAGAGCAGTATCCGCTGTGATTGATCTTTTTCCATGTACAATTTCATTTATTCGTCTGGGGGAAACATTTATGTCTCTTGCCAGACGGTACTGGCTGATTCCCAGCGGTTCCAGAAATTCTTCCATCAGAATTTCCCCTGGATGGACGGGTAGAAATTTTGAGGTATTCATCTGTTCAGCTTAATTATGATCTGTAATCTCAATTTCATACGCATCACCTTCATTCCATTTGAAACAGATTCTCCATTGATCGTTTATGCGTATGCTGTGCTGATCTTTGCGGTTTCCTTTTAAAGCCTCCAGTCGGTTACCCGGAGGGATTCTCAAATCATTCAGTGCTACTGCAGCATCAAGCATTATCAATTTTTTGTGTGCCATACGCTGAATATTTTCAGGGAATTTCCCAGAGTGTTTCCTGTTGAATATTTTTTCAGTTTCCTTACTTCGAAATGTCTTGATCATAAATATTGATGTTAACGGATCGCGTTAATGCCGTCAAGTACTAACCCTTTGAGATGAAAACAATTATACTTATTATGTGTACTGCAGTGGGTGCATGGAATATATTGACATCGTCTGCAACTTTCAGGAAGGTTCATCAAGTCAATACCTTGTTTGACCATTGTCGCTGATAAGATATAGTACAGACATTCTGAGAAGTCGGATGCGTTTTCTGTTTCCTTTTCCTCATTTTAATGGTAAAATTCACATCAGTTCAATCGAACTAGGGAACCACTATTGGCAGCCGGATCAGCGGCTTTTCCCCGACAGGACGAATCGCCGCGTCATTGTCATGCAGACAGTGGAACCGGTCTGCCGGACACATGACAGAAAGGAGAGTCTATGACCCGACGCCATCTGACGGCGCCAAAGCAAATTCCGATTCTGATCCTGTTGGTCGCTCTTGTGCTGTTGCGCCCCTCCCCCGGTCTCTGTACAGATGAAGAATCCGAGGAATCATTCAAAAATTACGGTGGAGAGCGGGTCCTTGAGCAGACCGATCCGAAAAAATGGCTCACCGCATCCCACCGCATGCACGAAGCCCTGCAGAAAGACTTCACTTCCGGCCCCGAAGTCACCGCCGCCTGCCTCTCCTGCCACAACGAAGCCGGTAACCAGATGCTGCAGACCATCCACTGGACCTGGCTCTGTCCGGCCGATCCATCCAATAAAATGGGAAAGGCAGGGCTGACACTCAACAACTTCTGAGTGAACATTCAAGGCAACGAGGCTCGTTGCACATCATGTCACGCAGGATACGGCTGGACCGACGCATCATTTGATTTCACCAGACAGGAAAACATTGACTGTCTGGTCTGCCATGAACAGACCGGAACCTACAAAAAATTCCCGACCATGGCCGGACGGGTGGTCAGTGAACCCAGGAAATTCCAGGCCAAGACATTCTATCCACCCGACTGGAACAAGGTTGCCCAGAGCGTGGGACGGCCCACCCGGCGCAACTGCGGCACCTGCCATTTCTACGGCGGCGGGGGAGACGGCGTTAAACACGGCGATCTCGACTCTTCCCTGATGAACCCGCCCGAGGATCTCGATGTTCATATGGCCGCCGAGGGGCTCAATTTCGACTGCGTCCGATGCCACACCACCACAGCCCACAAAATCGCAGGACGCTGTTATAAAAAACCCGCAGCCGATGAAGTCAGAACCCTCATTCAGAACGATCTCATCGAGCGGATTACCTGTGTTTCCTGCCATACCGAAACCCCCCACGAAGAAGGGCACAAGGCCAACGATCACACCGACCGCGTCGCCTGTCAGACCTGTCACATTCCGTATTTTGCCCGGATGCTCCCCACCAAAATGTGGTGGGACTGGTCTACCGCAGGCCGGATGAAGGACGGGAAACCCTATTCGGAGCATGGTCCTTACGGAAAACATTCCTATTCTACCAAAAAGGGCAGTTTTGTATGGGAAAAGAACGTGGAGCCCGAATATTTCTGGTTCAACGGCTCCCTGGATTATGTCCTGCTGACCGATCCCATCGATCCTTCCCGGCCGGTGGAACTCAACAAGGTCGTCGGCAGCAGTGAGGACGAACGCTCCCGCATCTATCCCTTCAAGGTTCACCGGGGAAAGCAGCCCTATGATTCCGTCAACAATACCATGGCGGCTCTCCATCTCTTCAGTCCCAAGGAACCGGATGCCTACTGGGGAGGGTTTGACTGGGAAAAGTCCATCGCATCCGGAATGGAGCACGTCGGACTCACCTATGGCGGGGAATACGGTTTCGTGGAAACCCGTTACCACTTCCCCATCACCCACATGGTAGCGCCCGGGGAAAAATCCATGTCCTGTGAAGAATGCCACAGCCTGAACGGACGCCTTGCGAGCGTGTCAGGCATCTACATGCCGGGCCAGCACCGGATTCCCGGGCTGGATATCATCGGCTGGATCGTCGTGGTCGGTTCACTGATCGGAGTCCTGATCCACGGTTTTCTTCGCTACTTCCTGAAACGCAACCGGTAAAGGGGGGCAGATAGAATTATGGCACAGAACGAACAACCTATCGAAGAGCAGCGTATCTATATCTATACCCGCTTTGAGCGGTTCTGGCACTGGGTTCAGGCGCTGTTTATCATTATCCTGCTGCTGACCGGTTTTGAACTCCACGGAACCTACGCCCTCTTCGGCTACAAGAATTCCTTCTACGCTCACAACGGAACCGCCTGGGCATGGCTGATCCTGTACGCCTTTATCATTTTCTGGATGCTCACTACCGGTGAATGGCGTCAGTACATCCCCACCTTCAGGAAAATGGTGGATGTGGGGGCGTACTACTGCAGCGGTATT
>JBEPXL010000301.1:0-4970 GCA_041641935.1 Desulfobacteraceae bacterium
CCATGCTCACCCGGGAACACCTTCAGTCACCGCAGCTCCAGCAGGATATCAGAGACATCTTCGGCGGTATGGAGCGCGGGTCCGGCAGCTCGGGCTGGCTCAAGGACATGTACCTGCAAAAAGCAGGCACCCTGGACGCCATGTTCAACTACGAGGCCATGATCATTGCGGCCAACCAGGAACTGGTCCGGGAGGGCCGGGAGCCGCTCTATGTGATCTACCCCGCCGACGGACTTGCCATCGCCGACAGCACCCTCGGTTTTGTCAATACAGCGGCCAATGCCGACAAAAAGGAATTCTTTCTCAAACTGCGGGAACATCTTCTCTCGCCGGATGTGCAGGAGGATATCTTCGACACCGGATTCCGGACCGGCCTCATCGGCATGAATCCGGAAAAGGCGGACAGGGACATCTTCAATCCGGCCTGGGGCATTGACCTGCAGCGGACCATATCCCCCATTCCCTGGCCCCCGGCCGACGTAATCCAGGAAAGTCTCAGCCTGTACCAGACCACCTTCCGGAAACCGTCCTTCACCGTCTTTCTCCTTGATGTAAGCGGCAGCATGGAAGGAACCGGACTGGCCAGCCTGAAGAAGGCAATGACCGGTCTTCTGGACCAGAGAACCGCCGGGCGGTACTTTCTCCAGACCTCATCCCGGGATGTCATGGCGGTCATCCCCTTCAACGACCGGGTGCAGAGCGGCTGGAAAGTGCCCGGAAACAAGCCGGAAGATCTGGAACGTCTGGTGGACTGGGTCCGCAGACTGAAGACATCCGGCGGAACCAATATTTACCTGCCGGTGATGAAGGCGCTGGAGATATTCAGTAACGAAGAGAATCTCACCGATTATCTGCCGGCTGTTCTGCTGATGACCGACGGCAAATCCAACAAGGGAAGTCTCCGGGAACTTGAATCCTACTGGAAGGGGCTCAACCCGCAGTTCGACCTGCCACCCGTCTTCGGCGTCACCTTCGGCGAGGCTGACGAAACCCAGCTGCAGGAACTGGCGCAGTTTTCCACCGGTCGGGTGTTTGACGGCCGCAAACACGGCCTGGAACAGGCATTCCGCCAGGTGAAAGGATACAATTAAAGAGGATGCGGAAACTGATCCGACATATGGAAGTGTGGGCCGGACTGGTGTCCGCCGTTGTCCTGATCGCGGGCCGTGTGCTGCTCGGAATTCCGCTTCCCGTCGCCTTTGGTGTCGCGGTTCTTCTCTACATGGGCCTTTACCTGATGGGCGCCTACTGGACCGAAATCGAAATCGGCAGGGAATCCCGCGGTCTGACCAGGGAACGGGTCATGGCCAAAATTCAGCAGGGACAGGAAGTCCTTCAGGTCATCCGCCGGAAAGCGGCGGATATTCCGGATCCCGGTATCCGGGACCAGATTCGCCGGATCTGCGATACCGGCGACCTGATCTTCCAGAATTTTGAAGAAGACCCCACCGACGCAGCCCGGTCGAGCCGGTTTCTGCTTTATCTGGAGCGGCTTCTGCCACTGATAGAACGCTATACCCGCCTGTCGGCCACGCGGGCCGGCCGGGAGCTTCTGACCCGCTCCTCGGACGACCGGGAATTCCGCCAGATGCTCGACACGGTGGAGCAGGGATTCAACCAGGGACTCAAGAACTATCTGGAGGGAGATGTGATGGAGCTGCGCACCTTCGGGCGGGTTCTCAAAAAAATGATGAATGTGGCGGAAATCGGAAAATAGGAAACGGATATGGGAAAAGGGAAATTCTTTGCAGGACTGCTTCTGGTGCTGATAGCCGCCGGTGTGGCCGTCTATTTCGGACCGACAGCCCGGACAGAGACGGTGCATATCCTCTACGGCAGTGAAAAGGACGGATTGATCAAGGATGCCGATTTTCAGGACATCCTGAAGGATGAATACGGCATTGTTGTGGAAGGAACCAAGATGGGAAGTCTGGAAATGGCAGATGCCGACCCGGGCGCGGTGGACGGTGTCTGGCCCTCCAGCGGTCTGGCGGCCCGGGTGTTCACCTCCCGTCATCCTGGAATGGCCGCGAAATCCCAGAACATTTTCAATACCCCCATCGTTTTCTATTCCTGGCCCGAAGTCACCGAAGCACTGATCCGTGAGAAGATCGTGGAAAAACGCAACAACCTCTATTATGTCATCAATACCCGGAAATTTCTGGACATGATCGTCTCGGGCCGCACCTGGAAATCAATGGGCCTGGAACACCAGAACGGGCTTGTTTCCATCATCGCCACGGACCCGACCAGAAGCAACTCCGGCTTTCTGACGGCCGGGCTGATTGCCGTCATCCTGAACGACGGCAATATGCCGGATCCGGCAACCGCCGGCGCGCATCTGGAAACGATTCAGAAAATCTTCCGGAACATGGGGTTTCTCGAAAATTCAACCGGTTACCTGTTTGACAAATATCTGAACCAGGGACAGGGCGCATTTCCGGTCATCGCCGCCTATGAAAACCTGCTGATCGAGTTTTACCGTGCCTATCCCCGGCATCAGGATCTGATTCGAACACGGACACGGGTGCTGATTCCCGAGCCGACCGTCTGGAGTGAGCACCCGTTTCTGGCGTTGAGTGAAAAGGGGAAAACCCTGCTGAACGCTCTGCAGGACCCTGAAATCCAGAAACTGGCCTGGGATCGGTACGGATTCCGGTCCGGTGTGCTGGGGATCGAAAATGATCCGGGCATACTGAACGAAGTGGGGCTGCCGGAACGGGTCGCATCGGTGACACCGCTGCCGTCACCGGATGTGATGGAAAAAATATCCGCAGCCCTTCCGTAATTCTTGCGGAAAGGTTTGTCGTCCTCTCCTTCTGCCTGACGCCGCCTTCCGCCGCACGACAACCGCCTTTCCCTATCTACCCGTAACCTGAATGTCAAGGAGAAGCGCCATGCCGGATGATTATGCCACCACACCGGGAGAGCCGGATTCCCTGCTTTTTGATGATGCCCCGGAAGCATCGGTCAGGGACCTGGTTCCCAAAGATTTCCGTCCCCCTGCCAATGTCCCTCCCGGCGATGGGGAAAAAGTTGAAGAACAGGCCAATGCCATTGTTGAGGGTATTCTGGCCGCACCCGATGACCGGTCCAGAGTTCGGGAAGCGACCCGCCTCGGTGAGGATGTCCAGACCCGTGCCAACGAGAATTTCACGCTGATGCGGACTTCCCTCGGTCAGGTCATGGACCGGATGGCCAGAGGGGACAGCAAGAGTATCCCAGGGGATCTGAAACGACTCCGGGAGATCATGGACGAAATCAATCCCTATTCGGCCATTGAACAGATCCGCCGCCGCCAGACCGCCGGATTCTTCAGTCGCCTTTTCGGCCGGATTCCGGGGGTCGGAAAGATTCTGGCCGACATTGCCCGGCGGTATGAATCTGTACAGACACAGGTGGATGCCATTATTCAGTCCCTGGAGGCGGGAAGCGACAAACTGCTGGAAAATACCCTTGAACTGGAAGAGCGGTACAAAAATCTGAAAAAAATGCAGAAACTGCTTCAGCTTCGCGCCTACCAGCTTCAGATGATTCTTTCCCGTCTGGAACAGGCCCTGACGGCGGTGACGGATGAAACAAAGCGGCAGACCCTTCAGAAAGCAATCGCCAAGATTGTCCGGCGTCTCCAGAATCTGCGGGTAACCGAAAACGCTTTTGCCCAGTTCTTCATCACCATGAATGTGACACTGGACAATCACGAAAACCTCCGGGAAGCGATTCAGTCCATGACCCATCTGACCCGGCCCGTTCTGGAAAACGGTCTGGCCCTGAAGATCGCCCAGCAGGAAGAGCGTGAAATCGCCGAAGCCCTCAATGCCTCCCAGGAATATCTGGGCAGCCTGATGGTGAGCATCGCGGAAGATTCCATGAATAATGCCGCCCGTACCGCGGAGGTTACCAGCCAGCCACTGATCCGGCTGAAGGACCTGACCCGGTCGTACCAGATCCTGATGACCCGCATGGATGAGGCATCCAGAATTGAGGCGCAGATGGTGGAAACCGCCAAACAGAATATTGTCCAACTGGAACAGATGACGGCGGACCTAGAAAAACGGTCCGAAGCCCAGGAGGCAGGACGAACCGCCACCGCCCGTCTGTAGGGAAAGCCACGATCATGCGACTGGGACTCTGCTGTCTGTTCATTGAAGCACCGATCCGCTTCCGGACCACGACCGCGACTCATCTCCTGAAGATGGAACGCGGGGATGCGCTCAGGAAACTCTCCGGCCTATGCCTTTCCAATGCAAAGGCCCTTGCCGCCGCCATCCGGTTCTGCGCGGCCGGCGGCATCGGTGATTTCCGGATCAACAGCCGGATTCTGCCAGTCAGGACCCATCCCGAAGCCGGATATGCGATCCATGACCTGCCGGAATCAGAGGCGATTGTGCAGGCATTCAGGGACTGCGGCACTCTGGCCCGGAAACTTGATATCCGGCTCACCTTTCACCCGGACCAGTTTGTGCTGCTCAATTCTCCGAATCCGGCGGTGGTGGAACGGTCCATTGCAGACCTGATCTATCAGGCGGAGGTTTCGGAATGGGTCGGGGCGGATGTGATCAATATTCACGGCGGTGGTGGATATGGGGACAAGCCGGGGGCTCTGAAGCGGCTGGCCCGCAACCTGAACCGTCTTCCGGACATGGTGCGGACACGGCTTACCATTGAAAACGACGACCGGACCTACACACCGGCAGACCTGATTCCCATATGCCGGGCCGAACGGATTCCCCTTGTCTACGATGTACACCACCACCGGTGTCTGCCCGACGGGCTTTCCGTGGAAGCGGTTACCGAAGCGGCACTGGCGACGTGGGACCGGGAACCGCTGTTTCATGTCTCCAGTCCCATAGAAGGATGGGATGGCCCCAATCCCCGCCGTCACCATGATTATGTGGATGTCCGGGATGTCCCGGATGCCTGGAAAACGCTGGACCCCCTTACTGTCGAGGTGGAGGCAAAGGCAAAGG
>JBEPXL010000302.1:0-4958 GCA_041641935.1 Desulfobacteraceae bacterium
ACTGAAGGCTGCAAAGGAGCGGAATCCCACCAGACCGGCATGTCCCTTGAAACTGTGGATCAGCCGGAATGCGTCCGCCAGCATCTCCCCGGCTTTTTCCGGCGCATCATGGAGGGTGCAGAGGTAGTGCTCCACCTGATCGAGCATATCTTCCGACTCGACCATGAACTGCTCCACCATTTCCCGGGAAACCTCCTCATCGTCCGCCTCCGGCACAGGCGGGGCCGGGGGCGCCGGTTCCGGCCGTGAAAACGGTTCCCCGCCGGCGGGGAAAATACCGGTCAGCAGCGACACTTTCTGGGCGGCAATGTCGAAATCGATGGCGTCGATCTCCGGCAGGTGTTCCCGGTCCACACTGAAAATCCGTTCTCCGGGGAGGCCCACCGCCTGATCGATGAATTCCGCCCCCAGAATACTGGAATAGAGGACAATGTACCAGAGGGGTTCATACGTCATGTCCGCGGAGAGTTCTTCCGCGGCAGGCGTGACCACCGCATCCACGATGATGCCGACACTGTTGAGTTCCCGTACTACGGCCACCGGACTTTTCCCGGCCTCGGCCATGAGGTCGTAGGAGAGAACGTAGAGAAACTCGTGACTGGCCGGAATCTTTTTCAGGGTTTCCGGAGTGATCCCGAACCGGACGGTTCTGCCGGCGGCGGGGACGCTGACCTCCGGCACTGCCGCCGGCGGGGACGGGGCGTCCTCTTCCATCAGTGCATTGAGCCGCCGGTACACATCGTCAATATCAACCGCGTCACTCCGGGCCACATCCTCGGTCATGTGTTTGAGGAGATCGACTCCGTCAAGCAGCACATCGACCGTTCCCATCCGCAGCACTGCCGGGTTGTCGCGTACCTCCGCCAGAAAGGTTTCCATCACATGGGCGAGTTTTTCCATCTGTTTCAGCGGAATAAAGCCTGCCCCGCCCTTGATGGAGTGGATGGACCGGAAGACCCTGTGAATCACTTCGACATCCGGCGCGGTCTTCTGCTGTGCCAGCTGGAGCAGATGGTGTTCGACCATGTCGAGGTGCTCCTGTACCTCGACCACAAATTCTTCCAGAATCGATTCGTCGAATTCCATTGCGGTCCCTGCTATACAATCCGGTAAACGCGGTCGAGGCACGTCATCTGAAACAGCGTTTCAATGTCTTTGGCTGCATTGGCAATCTCGATCCGCAGACGGGGATCCCGGCGCTCCGCCATTTCGGCCAGGGTCACCAGCACGCTGAACGGCGCCGCCGCTATATCATCGACCCCGGACAGATCGAACCGGATCAGTTCCGTGTCCTCTGTCAGAATCTTCAGCAGGTGGTCCCGCAACTGCTCGGCGGTATCTGCCGTCATATCCCCTGACGGCCGGATAATCCTGCCGGACGCTTCCTCTGCAACCGTGTACATTGTCTTCTCCGGGCCTGTTATTCTGGTAATTTCTCAGGAATCTTCCATTGTTACGGCAGATGAACCGACCCTACACCATGCCCTTCCTTCTTGTCAACTAAACGGGCCGGCCGGATCAGGCGGTCTTTTCCAGCAGCATGATCTCTTCCGAACGGAGAACCCGGTCGATATCCAGCAGAATTTTGACGCCATCATCGGTTTTGGCCATGCCGAGGATGTAATCCGTGTCGAGTTTGGTTCCGAACCGGGGCGGATCCTCGATATCCTCTTTTTTGATATTGAGCACCTCGGAGACCGTATCCACGACAATGCCGATCATGATATCACCGGTCTCTCCGGAAATTTCCACGACAATGATACAGGTCCGGTCGGTATATTCAATGGATGCCAGACCGAACCGGAGCCGCAGGTCAATCACCGGAATCACCTTTCCCCGGAGGTTGATGACGCCCTTGACGAACCGGGGTGTCTGGGGTACGGAGGTGATGGGCATCATACCGATAATCTCCTTGATCTTCAGAATACCGATCCCGTATTCCTCATCCGCCAGTGTGAAGGTCAGATATTTTACCTCTTTTTCTCCGGCGGCCACGGATTTGCCTGCTCGTTGCCTTCCTTTTTCCACGTGTATTTCCTCCCTTGCTGTTTCCCTTGGATTTCTGTAATGGACAGACGCGCGCCCTCATTCCGGCAAATCGGAAACTGTTTCCGCCTTTTACCCCTTGTGCCGTCTGTTTTCAAGGGTCTTTCCGCATCCGAATCCCCTGTCACTGAAAAACGTGCGCTCCTCTCTTGCATTCTTGGCCCATCTTCTATATGTGAACCGGTACAGATCCGGACGTCTGTTGTATGGTGAATGGAATTTCTGTTGTCTTCCATGGTATTATATTTTATTCTAATAATACAAGGCCGGTTTTGAAATTCAACCGGATTTTCCCGGTATGGCGCCGGTGAGCAAACCGCATGCAGACGGACGCCAAACCGGCTGTCGTATGGCAGTATCGCGCGATGGGCGTCCCCCATAATGTCGGACCTGAGGAGCAGAACATGTCCAACGATTTACGTATCCTTGTTGTAGATGATTTTTCCACCATGCGCCGGGTCATCAAAAAGATACTCAAAGGCATCGGCATGGAAAATATCGTTGAAGCGGACAATGGCAAGAAAGCCTGGAATATTTTGAACAGCGAAAAAATCGATCTGATCATCTGTGACTGGAACATGCCCAACATGAAGGGGGTTGACCTGCTGGAGAAAATCCGGTCCGATGAAAAGCTGGTTGACCTGCCGTTCATCATGGTAACGGCCGAAGGGAAAAAGAAATTTATCAGCGAGGCGACCCAGAAAGGGGTCACCAGTTATATCACCAAACCGTTCAGCGCCGATGAACTGATCCAGACCATCCAGGCGATGCTGTAGCCGAATGGCTTTAAGACATGATCTCGAAGGGAAAAGGAGTCAATCCCGATTGATGATATCGTAAAGGGTTTCATCATAATCACCGGCGGGCACTGCAGCACCCGATATCTGGTCCGGCCCGTCCGTTTCCGGTTCTGCGATGTGAGCGTTTTACGATTTTATCAATACGCAAAGGAGTCGAAATGTCGAAGGAGGAATTTTCCATACTGGTTGTAGACGATTTTCCCATCATGCGGGGAATCATCCGGCGGATGCTGACCAAACGGTTCGGTCTGCACAATATTCATGAAGCGGATGACGGAATTGCGGCCTGGGAAATCCTCAACGAAGAGAAGATTGACCTCATCATCTGTGACTGGAACATGCCCAACATGACCGGCATTGCCCTGCTCAAGAAGGTCCGGACGGACAAGCGGTTTGCCGAACTGCCCTTTGTGATGGTGACGGCTGAAGGCAAAAAGGAAAATGTGATCGAAGCGACCAAGGCCGGTGTTACCGGATTCATTATTAAACCGTTTACCGCCAAGGATCTGGGGAAAAAACTGAAACTGATCCTGCCGGACGAATAGACTGAAAAAAGTTCCCCTGCCGTTCCGCTCTGGAACATGCTGCCGGAAACCGGGCGGAATGAATACAGGAACAGACAGCGGTGAACCGGGGGTGCGGAGAAATCCGCAGCCAGCAACCAGAAGGAGAAAACGGACGTGAACGAGAAAGAAAAAATAGACACGCAGTTTATCCAGCCGTTTATCAATGCGACCCTCAACGTACTGGAGACCATGGCCTTTACCAAGGCCCATGCAGAACCGGCCTATCTCAAAAACGAGAAGACGGCCAAGGGGGATGTTTCGGGGGTGATCGGCCTTACCGGCGACTCTTCCGGTTCCCTGTCGGTCAGCTTTCCCGAGAGAAGCATCCTGGCGATCGTCTCCAATATGTTCGGCGAGGAACTGACGGAAGTGGACGAGGAGATCAAGGACGCCGTGGGGGAGATCACCAACATGATCTCCGGACAGGCCCGGCAGGAACTGGAGGATCTTGGAGTGTCTCTGGAGTCGGCCATTCCTACGGTGATCTCCGGAAGGGACCACACCATCAAGCACATCACCAGCTATCCGATTCTCGCCATTACCTTCGTTCTGGATGAAGGGGAATTCCCCGCCGGAAACGGACAGGAATTTACCATCGAGGTCTGTCTCGAAGAAGAGTGATGATGCGTACGGAATAGTGACAATTCCATTTGCCTTTGTGGTCATGGCGCATCTCCGCGCAATGGAAACCCGGAAGAAAAACCAGGAGCGATTTCACTACAAACTGAACCTGAGCAAATCTCTCTATCGCCACGGCTGGACAAAACAGGAAATTATAAATCTCTACCGTTTCATCGACTGGGTTATGGCGCTTCCGGAAGCTCTGGAAAAGAGATACCATGAGGAACTCGTCAAATACGAGGAGGAAATCAAAATGCAGTATATCACCACAGCCGAACGCATTGGCATCAAAAAAGGCAAGGAAATCGGCATAGCAGAAGGTATGGAAAAAGGTCAAAGAGAAAAAGCCATTAAAACCGCCCTGAATCTTCTCGCCCTGAACATTCTCACCGATGAACAGATCGCCCGGGTGACGGAACTGGACATTGAAGAGGTACGCAGACTGAAGCAGAATCTGAAACCGCAAACGTGAAATGCAGGGAGCCGCGGAGCATGTGCGCCGCCATACCCCCTGCTGATATGTTTCTGACAATATAGATGGAGCATTATCCATGCCCGAACCGATGATTGCCCAACCCGAAGACTATTTCCGCGCCCTTGTCCCCTCCCGTGCACCGCTGCTCACCGACCTGGAGGCGGAAGCCGCCGCCGAAGAGATTCCCATCATCGGCCCGCTGGTCGGTCAGCTCCTTTTTCTCCTGACCCGGATCACCTCCGCCCGTCGCGTGCTGGAGCTGGGAGCCGCCACCGGCTATTCGGCCATCTGGCTCGGAGAGGCCTGCCGGGAAACCGGCGGCGAGGTACTGACCCTGGAACACAGTCCGGAACTGGCCGTCCGGGCACGCCGCAATCTGAAAACCGCCGGCCTCTCGGACCGGGTGACGGTGCAGGACGGCGATGCCATATCGATAATGGGGGAGATGGA
>JBEPXL010000303.1:0-4941 GCA_041641935.1 Desulfobacteraceae bacterium
GTGCGGAACTGGAGGCCCGGTGGCAGGAGACGGTGGCGGCATACGGTCAGAAATATCCGGAACCGGCGGCGGAATGGGACCGGCTGGTACAGCGGTCGCTTCCCGAAAGCTGGGAGAAAAAGCTGCCGCAGTTTCCGCCGGATGCCAAAGGAATCCCGACCCGTGTCGCATCGGGTAAAGCCCTCAATGCCGTGGCGACCGAGATCACCGGCCTCATGGGCGGTTCCGCCGATCTGGGAACCTCCAACAAGACCCTGATCGAAAACGGCGGGGAATTCCAGGCCGGCAACTACAGCGGACGGAATATCCGGTTCGGCGTCCGGGAGCACGGCATGGGCGCGATCCTGAACGGCATGGCCCTCTACGGCGGGCTGATCCCCTACGGCGGCACATTTCTGATCTTCTCCGACTACATGCGCCCGGCCATCCGCATGGCGGCGCTGATGGAACTTCAGGTGCTCTACATCTTCACCCACGACAGCATCGGCCTCGGCGAGGACGGCCCCACCCATCAGCCGGTGGAGCAGCTGGCGACCCTCCGGGCCATTCCCAACCTGCTGGTGATCCGGCCGGCCGACGCCAATGAAACGGTGGAAGCCTGGCGGATCGCCCTGCGCCATACTGCCGGTCCGGTAGCCCTGGTGCTGACCCGGCAGGACGTGCCGACCCTGGACCGGACCGAAGTCGCCCCCGCTGACGGACTGCACCGGGGCGGTTATGTACTGCGGGAGACACCGGAACGGACCCCGGAGGCGATTCTGATCGGAACCGGCTCCGAGGTCGCCATCGCCCTGGACACGGCCCGGATACTGGAGGAGGAAGGAATGGCGGTCCGGGTGGTGAGTATGCCGTCCCGGGAACTCTTTGCCGCCCAGCCGGCGGACTACCGGCGGTCGGTGCTGCCGCCGGAGGTTCCGCTGCGGGTGGCGGTGGAGGCCGGGTCCGCCCAGGGCTGGCACAGGTTTGTGGGTGACGCCGGGGCCGTGGTCGGCATGGACCGCTTCGGCGCGTCGGCCCCCTCTCCCGTCCTCTACCAGCAGTTCGGTATTACACCGGACCGGGTGGCTGAAACCGTCCGGAACTTGTATAACACAAAAAATGGTATTATCATGTGATGATTAAGGCGTTACAGAAAACGGCTGTCACGGAACTGCTATCCGAACCAGTGCCGTGACATTGGTTTTCCGGAGGCGTATCGATCGTAACGGAATTGTCTTCCGCTGTTTTGGGAACCAGCATCTTGAACCGTGGAACGGCAGTATGCCTGCGATGATCCGAATGACATGAACGCCGGTCAAGGCCGGCCATTTTCAAGAGGAGTTATAGCTATGGAAACTGAACTCATACTGATGACCCTTCTGTCCTTCTGCCTGTTCCGGAACGCGGTTCCGGTTCGATCCACGGTCGTACTGAAGCGGAAGAGACGATAAGCTGCCGATAAAGACCGGGTGAATGGCCCCGCAGTGCCATTCACCCGGTCGGTTTTCAGGGGGCTGCTCTCACCGGACCATGCAGATCTGGAGGTACTATGGAACTGAAGAAACTGACGTTCGAAAACGCGACCGGAGACAGACTGACTGCGCTGCTCGATTTTCCGGTCCTTGGTTCTCCCAATGCCTATGCCCTGTTCGCCCACTGTTTTACCTGCACCAAGAATTTCAAATCCGCCCGCAACATCAGCCAGGCCCTCAATGAAGCGGGAATTGCCGTTCTCCGGTTCGACTTCACCGGCCTGGGGGAAAGCGAAGGCGACTTTGCCGACACCACCTTCTCGTCCAATGTGGAGGATCTGGTCGCCGCCGCCGAATTTCTCGCTGCGGAATATCAGCCCCCGCAGATCCTGATCGGCCATTCCCTCGGCGGGGCCGCCGTGCTGCAGGCCGCCGCACGGATACCCTCCGTCAAAGCCATCGCCACCATTGCCGCACCGGCCGACCCGGCCCACATCATCAAACGCCTCGGCACGTCCCGGGAACAGATCGAAGCCGAGGGCGTCGCCGAAATCAATCTCGGGGGCCGCTCCTTCAAAATCAAAAAACAGTTTCTGGATGACCTGGAGGAGAACCGGATGGAAGAGGCGGTGAAGAATCTGCGGCGGCGGGCGCTTCTGATTTTTCACTCTCCCGTCGACAATGTGGTCGGCATCGACAATGCCGCCAAAATCTTCATGATGGCCAAGCATCCCAAAAGTTTCGTCACCCTCGATCAGGCCGACCACCTGCTGACCGACCAGAACGATTCCCACTATGTGGGCACGGTCATCGAGGCATGGGCCCGGAAATACCTCGGCCTTCCCCAGGAGGATGCCGCCCAGATGAAACCCCTGGACAAGCGGGTGGTGACCAAAACCGGCAATGACGGCTACCGGACCGAAATCGCCGCCAGCGGCCACAGCCTTGTGGCCGATGAACCGATTTCCCTGGGCGGTTCCAATACCGGCCCCAATCCCTATGACTATCTCGTGGCCGGGCTCGGGGCCTGCACCGGCATGACGCTGCGGATGTACGCCGACCGGAAGGGCTGGCCCCTGGAATCGGTCATCACTGCGCTGGAGCACAAAAAGATCCATGCCGACGCCTGTGAGGACTGTGAAACAAAGGGCGGCAAACTCGATGAAATTTCCCGGGAGATCGAAATCCGGGGCCCCCTGGATGACGAGCAGCGGAAACGGCTTCTGGAGATTGCCGACCGGTGTCCGGTCCATCGCACCCTTCATGCGGAAATCAAAGTGAGAACACGACTGAAAGAATCGGAAGAATCTGAACCTGCGGAGATTGAATGACACCTGTACCGGAGAAGACAGAAACAGCACGATGGACAATCCTGGCCGCAACCGCATGGGTGACGGGGCTGATGGTCTCCCCGGAAGTGCTGGCGATCCTCGGCGGCATTGCGGGGCGCGCCGGTTTCACCTTTGCGGGGCTTCTGGTGGTCGCCCTGGTCTTTCACCTGATCAACGCGGAAATGTATGTCAGACTCGGCACTGACTATCCGGAACCGGGCGGAGAAGCCCGGCTGATCCGGGAAGCGCTGGGACCGCTGCCCGCCCTGACGGTTCCCCTGTGCGCCCGGGCCGGACTGGCGGTCTTTATTGCCACCGGGATGCTGTTCTCCGCAGACGTTATCTTCAACGAAGTCCTGTTCAGCGGCTTTCCGCCCTATACCGTCGCCTTTTCCCTGCTGGGCCTCGTGGTGCTGATCAATGTCATGGGCCATGACATGGCGGAAAAAGGGCAGGTTCTTTTTGTCGGTGTGGCCATGGCGGGACTCCTGCTGCTCTCCCTGGCCGGGCTGATCCGGGGCGGCTGGAGCGGCACCATCGGGGAAGGAACCGACATGGGCATGAACGGAAGCATCGCCGTCACGGCGCACCTGCTGCTGCTCTTTGTCGGCTTCGATAACCTCATCTTCACCCGCAGCCGGTTCCTTCGCGCCCAGGAAAACCCGCTGGTCTATATCGGGATCGGCATGGTGACGGCGGCCATCCTCTTCTGTCTCTGGGGGCTGGCCTCTCTTCTCAATATTTCGACCGTTGTGCTGGCCGAAACGCACGCGCCCCATCTGCTGGCCGCCCGGACCATTCTCGGTGCAACCGGCGGCGTAATCATGGGAGGGGTGGTGCTGGCCGGGGTCTGTGCCGGTATCAACGCCGTATTTGCCGCCACCGCCCGGATGATGGTCGGAATGGCCGAAGAGGAACTGCTGCCCCGGGGATTCCGGCAGGGCGGCAACCGTGCCCCGGTTCCCTTTCTTGTGCTGGCTGCGGTGACCGGCCTTTTCATGGTGACCGGTCTGGGCGGGTCCACCGCGCTCGATACCCTCATCCGGGCCGGGTTCATGCTCTGGCTTCTCAATTACGGCGTGGTCCACCTGTCGGCCTGGATCATCCGGAAGCGGCCTTACGGCGGCGTCGAAGGCGCTGTGGCCAAAGGCCATCCCGTTTTTTACCTTTTTGGTACAACCGTGATGCTGACCGGCGTCACGGTCCTGCTCTGGACGGCTCCCCGTCCGGTGTTTCTGCTGGCATCGATGGTGCTGACCCTGGCAGTGGTCTGGATCGCCGGTATGCTCTGGCTCCGGGTCCCTTTCCGTCGATAGACCGGCGTTGCTGAACAGGAGGTGTAATATGACAATCAATCCGAAAAACAATTTACTGAACAGATCGATATGGTTCCCCGCGGCTGTTCTTCTGGTTCTGGCTCTGATGGCCGCATCAAACGTCTCCGCCGCGGATGTTCCCCGGATGGACGTGAAAACGCTGGCGGACAAGCTCGATTCCGGAGATGTCATTGTTCTGGATGTCCGCCGGGATTCCAACTGGGACGCATCGGAGTACAAGATCAAGAACGCCCTGCGGGCGGACCCGAAGAAGTTTTCGGGATGGTCACAGACCCTGCCGAAAGACAAAGCCCTTGTCCTCTACTGCGCCTGACCGAACGAATACACCAGTGCCGGTCTGGCACAGCGGCTCATCGACAGAGGATACAACCAGGTTTACGCCCTCAAGGGCGGCTGGGGAAACTGGTTCCGGGACAAACATCCGGTAGAAAAAAAATAGCACCGCAACCCGCAACAAGGAGGTCTTTATGGCGAGAAAAGGAAATCCCCTGGATACACTGGACCGGTTTCCCGATATGGAACTGGAACTGATCACCGGCGATACGGTGAAACTGCCGGACGCGACGGGCAGCAACTTCGCTGTTGTTCAGTTTCTGCGGGGAAGCTGGTGACCGTACTGTGATCAGCAGTTGGCTGATTACGCGGCACATGACGATGGTCTGAAGGCCGAAGAGATTTCTGTTTTCTTTGGTTCCGTGGACCCGCTGAAAAAAGCTGTCGAACAGGCCGGCAAAATCGATGTCCAGTTTCCCTTTGCCTACGGCATGGATGTCGAAGAGACGTCTGCTGCAACCGGTGCGTTTTATGAAGAGAAGAAAAAGT
>JBEPXL010000304.1:0-4933 GCA_041641935.1 Desulfobacteraceae bacterium
TCCGGAATTCCAGGTCATGCTCTCCCTTTTCAGGGAGCCGCCTGAACACGACGGTGATGTCCGGAACCCTGATTTTTTCCAGCCGGTTCCGGGTCTGGCGACGCCTCCGCCGGAACCCGCGCCTCCCCCGGAAACCGCAGTCCCGGCTGAAGAAGAGACGCCGGCGGAGGAAGATCCCTATGTGGTGGTGTATGAAGAACTGGGGCGATTGAAGGTGATGGGGCTGTATACCAGCGGTGATGACCGTGTCATCTTCTTTCAGCGGGGGAAACAGAGCCTGGTGATCCGGGAAGGAGACCGGATTGACGGAAAATATCTGGTCGAATCGATTACACCGGACGAGATCACCCTGCGGGCAGAACATCTTGAGGATACCGTTCATATCGACCTGAAGCAGTTTCTGAAACCCTATGAACGGAACAAGCTTTCCAATGGTGAACAATGAATAGAGTTACTTCCACGCTGCGTATGGCAGGTGTGACGGGAATCGCCCTTTTTCTGCTGGGATGTGTCGCTTCCGAGCAGTATCTGGACCAGGGGAGACGCTATATCGCTGCCGGAGACTGGGACCGGGGCGTCCGGTTCTATGAGGAGGCGCTGGAGAAATATCCGGGAGACACGGAAATCCGGGTGATGCTCAAAGGCGCGAAATGGCGGGCCGCCCAGACCCATCTGCGACAGGGACAGGCCTATCTGAAAGAGGGAATGTATACAGAGGCGATTGCCGAATTTCAGATCAGCCTGGCCCTGGACCCGACCAACCGGAAGGTTCTCCGGTGGATTGAAGACGCAAAGGAAATGCGCAAGGCCGATTTCTATATCAATCGCGGTGAAAACTACCTGAAGACCGAACAGCACCGGCAGGCGCGGGAAATGTTTGAAAAAGCCCTGGGCTTTGATCCGGACAATGCGGCAGCCCTGTCCTATCTGCGCTATTTTGAAAAGGAAGAACAGGACATGTCGCGGTACCGGCTGGAGATTCAGAATCCGGGGCCGATCTCTCTCAAGTTCAAGAATACACCGGTCACCAATGTATTCGAGGTACTCTCCACACTGACCGGGGTCAACTTTGTTTTTGACAAGGATGTGCAGGAGACACAGGTGACGCTGTTCATGACCGATGTCTCTTTCGAGCGGTTTCTGGAGGTGCTGCTGGGGGTCAGCGAACTGGCGGCCAAGGTGGTGGACCGGCAGACGATGATTATCTATCCCGATACACCGGCCAAGGCCAAGGAGTACCAGGATCTTCAGATCCGGACATTCTACCTGGCGAACATGAACGCGCTGAAAGTGGTGGAGATGCTCTCCAATATTCTGAAGAGCAAGGATATTATCGCCAATGAACAGCTCAATGCGGTGGTGATCCGCGCCCCGGCCGATGTGGTCGAGGTGGCATCCCGGCTGATCGAGGCCAATGACCGGCCCGATGCCGAGGTGCTTCTGAACGTGGAAATCCTGGAGGTGAGCCGTACCCGGGAGCAGCAGCTGGGGCTGGAAGTATCCCCGGCGTCGGTGACCCTCGGACTGGGAGAAGGGGATTCCTCGGTCAATCCGGATGCCGTGTTTGTGCCGTCGGCTTCGGTGGATGCCCTGGCAAGCCTTTCCACGCGGGAAATGCTGGTCTCCGTACCGACGGCGTCCCTCAATTTTCTGAAACAGGACGGGGATACCCGCACCCTGGCCAGTCCCCAGATCCGGGTCAAGAACGGAATGAAGTCGAAAATCCTGATCGGGGAGCGGGTTCCCCTCCGGACCAACCGTCGGATCGATACCACCGGCGTGGTGACCTTCGACTTTCAGTACCAGGAGATCGGCGTAAAGCTGGATGCCATGCCGCTGATCAATCTCCACGGTGAAATCACCCTGAACCTGCGACTGGAGGTGAGCGCCCTGGGGCCTAATCTGGGAACACGGGAGGATCCCCAGTTTTCCATCCGGACCCGGACCGCCGAAAGTATCCTGACCCTGTTTGACGGTGAATCGGTGATCATCGGGGGGCTGATCAGCGATGAGGAACGGGATTCCATGCGGAAGATTCCGTTTTTAAGCGATCTTCCGGTGCTGGGCCGCCTTTTTTCCAATGAAAATACCGAAGATCGCCGGACGGACATTATCATGGCGATTACCCCGATTATCACCCGGGCCCAGGAAATTCCGGATATCGATATTGCACGGATATGGTCGGGATCGGAGAATCAGATTTCGGTGCGGACGCCCTATGAAGCCCTTTCTGCCGGAGAAGACCGGTATCTGGATCAGCCCCGGGAGAGTATCCCCCTGCCGGTTCCGGAACCGGCCCCACCGGCAGTTGTGACCCCGCCCCCGGCGCCGGAAGCAGGCGCCATTGTCCCACCGGCTGTTCCACCGCCGCCGGTGCGCCGGGGAGGAGCGGTTGCACCGCCACCCGTTCCACCGGTCGTGACCCCGCTGCCGGAACCGGAAGCCGCTCCCGCTGTTCCACCGGTCGGAATGCCGCCGGAAGACGAGGAGGATGACCGGGTGATTCTGCCGAGTCTGATCATCGAATAGGGGTTTGCTTCATACACAATCATGCAGAATATGGTTTTCATGCCATCGAGAAGTACAGATATGCATCGACGAAACAGAGAAACGGGCCTCACCCTCATTGAACTGACGGTGACCATGGCCATTCTTTCCATACTGGCGACAGGCATCATGCCCCTTTCCCAGATTGCCTACAAACGGACCCGGGAACTGGAACTGCGGCAGAATCTGCGGATCATCCGGAATGCTCTCGATGAATACAGGAAGTATGTCGATGAAGGAAAAATTCCCGCAGAAGCCGGGGCCAGCGGGTACCCCAAAACACTGGATGTTCTGGTCAGGGGGGTGGAACTCCAGGGACCGGTTCCCGTGAAAAAGAAGTTTCTGCGCCGGATACCGAAAGATCCCATGACGGAAGACGGAAAGTGGGGCCTCCGCTCCTACGCCGATGAACCGGGCAGCAGCATCTGGGGCGGTCAGGATGTTTACGATGTCTACTCCCGGAGTGACGAAAAAGCGCTGGATGGAAGTAACTACAGGGACTGGTAAAATGATGGGGGCGGTGAATCATACAAAACAGAACGGGTTTACCCTGCTGGAGCTGATGATCGTCATCTCCATTGTCGGGATTCTGGCGACCATCGCCATGCCGACCATGCAGCGGTATGTCATCCGTGCGCGGGAGGCTTCCCTGCAGAATACCCTGTTTGTCTTCCGGGATGTGATTGACCAGTACTATGCCGACCATGGCAACTATCCGGAGAGTCTGGAAAAACTGGTGGAGGAGAAGTATATCCGCGCCATTCCGGTGGACCCGTTTACCCGGTCCCGGGACACCTGGGTGCTGATGCCGCCGGAGGAGGGAACCGGGGTGTACGATGTTCACAGCGGCAGCGATCTCGTCAGTCTCGATGGAACACCGTACAATGAGTGGTAACGCTCCCGGAAATCAAAATCAGGAGGGCTTTACCTATCTTGCCGTGCTGGCCACCGTTATCGTGTTCGGTATTTCGGTGACCGGGGCCGCCACGTACTGGCGCACGGTCATGGACCGGGAACAGGAGACGCAGCTCCTGTTCCGGGGGGACCGCATCCGGCGGGCCATTGTCGCCTATGCTGAGGAATCTCCCTCCGGCAGACCGGACGATTATCCCGATCAGCTCTCGGACCTGCTCAAGGATCCCCGTCAGCCGACGGTCCGCCGGTATCTCCGGAAGATTTACCCGGACCCGATGACCCCGGACGGAGAATGGGAACTGATTCGCCAGGAGGGGGGCGGCATCCGGGGCGTATACAGCCGCAGCAGGAGAAAACCGCGTAAAACCGGAAATTTTCCGGTGGAATATAAAGCGTTCGAGAAGGCCGAAACCTACCGGGACTGGAAATTTGACGCCGGGTCCGGCACAACCCCGCAGCCGAATACGGGAGGAACTGCCCAATGAAAACAATATTCTCCGGACTGAAATCCTGTTACTGTATGAGCCGTAACCCGTCTTTCCTCAGCGGACTACCCGCAGAAAACCAACCGCTCCGGAACCGGAAAGCCATTATCCTTCTGCTGTTTGCAGTTATCCTGTCCGCCGCTTTCCCTGCCGGAGCAGTCGCCGCCGATCCCATGGGTGCGCTGCTGGAGCAGTATGAGGAGCGGTTCGAGGCGGTGGTTCCGGAGCCGTACAGTTCCATCAATTCAGACTACCGGTTTGATCAGATCGCCATGGGAAGTATGTATACCACCAAGGCGCTGGGGCTTCTTCACGCCCAGAATCTGGAGATCATCCGGCAGCAGTCCGAGATGATCCGGAAGTACGACAAGCTCATCGAACAGAACGAAGAACTGATCCGTCTCCTGAAGCGGATGGCCGGTGCGCCCGCCCCGCCGGGGATGCCGGAATAACTTCGACTGCCGCGTTCCGGCAGAATCCGTTCAGAGGGATGCCGCCAGTTGCGCCCCCTGGGCAATGGCGCGCTTTGCGTCCAGTTCCGGGGCCGTATCCGCCCCGCCGATCAGATGAACAGGAAGCCCTGCCTGTTCCAGACCCGGCAGCAGTTCCCGGTTGGATAGCTGTCCTGCGCAGAGGATGACCGTGTCCACTTCGAGAAGCCGTTCTTCTTCATCGACCGTGATGTGGAGTCCCCGGTCATCGATCCGCCGGTAGGTGACGCCGCCGACCAGGGTGACATTGCGCCGTTTCAGGGTCAGCCGGTGAATCCAGCCGGTCGTCTTCCCCAGTGTACTGCCGAATTTAGATGATTTCCGCTGCAGCAGAAACACCTCCCGTTCCGCGTTCATCGGGTGCGGTCCTTCAGGGCGCAGGCCGCCGCGCTCCCGGTACTCCGGATCTATCCCCCATTCCGCCAGAAATTCATCGGGATTGGACCAGCCTTCGCCGGTGTGGGTCAGGTATTCCGCCACATCGAAGCCGATTCC
>JBEPXL010000305.1:0-4930 GCA_041641935.1 Desulfobacteraceae bacterium
CTTCGTTGATGGCATGAATCTGTACCCGTCCGGTCAGGGTGACCTTTTCCGCCGCAATGGTAAGGGTACTGCACAAAAAAAGAACGAGCATCAGGACGAGCCCTGTGCTCACAAGGTTTCTGCTCATTTTTATCCTTTCAGAAAATTTTAAATAAAACCAACAACTCCATATAGTATAGCAAGGTTTGTGCCATCATCTACATCCCGTCTGCCGCCTTCCGGGATGTGCAGAAAGGGGAAAAAGCGGAATCCGGAGTACCGGTTCAGGAAAGTTTCCGGAACCGGTTCAAAGGAAAAAAAGACTGCAGAAGGCCGGCTGACACGCTGGCGAAAGGAGGGCCTGCCGGGATGCGGTTTCCCCCCTTGATCCGCAGGATGTGGTGAAGCGAAGGAAAACGGCAGGGTGGTCCTATCGGCGGATGACAACGCAGCCGATTTGAAGAACTATGGGTTCCGATGCCGCAGTGGTCGGAATTCGAGGTTCTTTTTCTGGAGATGCAGGAGTGGTGGATTCAGAAACGAGCAGGAAACCTGCTGGTGGTGTGGATCAGGCTGGATTGGAACAGAAGGAGGCCCCGGGAGAAGAGGCTGCCGGGGCCTGTTCCTGATCTGTATCCGGTATAGTAAGGAGAACCGCAGGAGCGCGATTCAGCCCGTGAATTTCCGGAGGATGATGGTCGCGTTGGTTCCGCCGAATCCGAAGGAATTGCTCATGGCAATCTTCACATCGGCTTTTCGGGCTTCCTTCGGCACATAGTCGAGGTCACATTCCTCGCCGGGATTTTCCAGATTGATCGTCGGCGGGATTATCCCCTGATGTATCGTCAGTGTCGTAAAGACCGACTCGACCCCGCCGGCGCCCCCCAGCAGATGTCCGGTCATCGACTTGGTGGAACTGACCGCCAGAGATCGTGCATGTGCGCCGAACACTGTTTTGATGGCCCGTGTTTCATACAGATCGTTCAGCGGCGTTGATGTACCGTGGGCATTGATGTAATCCACGGCGTCACCGGAAATGCCCGCATCTTCCAGGGCGGCTTTCATGCACCGGACCGCCCCTTCCCCGTCCGGCGGCGGTGACGTCATATGGTAGGCGTCTCCGCTCATGCCGTAGCCGTACACCTCGGCGTAGATCCTGGCGCCCCGTTTCTGGGCGCTCTCCAGGGATTCCATGATCATCAGTCCGGCCCCTTCCCCGACGACAAATCCGTCCCGGTCCCGGTCAAAGGGGCGGGAGGCTTTCTGCGGATCATCATTGCGGGTGGAAAGGGCTTTCATGGCCCCGAATCCGGCAATGCAGGTCGGGGTGATCACCGATTCGACGCCGCCGGTGATCATGGCCTCGGCCGCACCGCGCTGGATCAGCTTGAAGGCATCGCCCACCGCATGGGTTCCGGCCGCACAGGCGGTCGCCACCGATGAGTGGGGCCCCTTGGCGCCGAGATGGATGGAGACCATTCCGGCGGCCATGTTACCGATCATGGTCGGGATGAAGAAGGGGCTGACCCGCTTCGGCCCTTTTTCATGGATGATCAGCGTATGCTCTTCCAGAGTGGCAAGTCCGCCGAGACCACATCCCAGTTCAATACCGATCCTGGTTTCATTGGTACTGTCGATGGTGATCCCGGCATCCTCCAGGGCCATCCGGCCGGCTGCAATGGCATAGGCGATAAAGGGCTGAAGGCGTTTGGCCTCCTTTTTGGCAATGAAATCCTCAGGCTTGAACCCCTTGACCTCGGCGGCGATCTTCGTCGGATACGCCGACGCATCAAAGCGGGTAATTTCGCCGATCCCCGATTTGCCGGCACAAAGCGCCGCCCACGTCTCATCCACGCCGATGCCCAGTGGCGTAACCAGTCCCAAACCTGTAATTACAACGCGCCTGTTCAAGGAAACCTCCCTTATCCTTCTGTCCTGTCGTCCAATGGTCCCGCCGCCCGGTTCATATGGCGCTGCGGTTTACGAATGTGCTGCAACGTAATCGTAAACGTCCTGTACTTTTACCATCTTTTCCGAATCATCATCGGAGATTTCCACATCGAACTCTTCTTCCATCGACATGATCAGTTCCACCAGGTCCAGTGAATCCGCTCCCAGATCATCCACAAAAGACGCCTCCGGAACTACCTCGGCTTCATCCACACTTAACTTTTCAGCAATGATTTTTCTTACTTTTTCCTGAATTGACATGAAACGCTTTCTCCTTCGTCTTTCTATTGACGTATACTTACAACATTTCCACACGAACAGGTGAACAGGGATGACATCCGGATATGCCGGTGTTTCACCGGTATCCTCCGGCGACCGGTTCCTGTCCGCCGTGGTTTTACATATACATGCCGCCGTTTACATGGATGACCTGCCCGGTGATATAGGCCGCCCCCTCCGATGCCAGGAACCGTACCGCCGCTGCCACATCCTGGGGCGTTCCGGCCCGGCCCAGCGGGACCCGGGTCATCATGGCGTCTTTTGCCTTGTCCGACAGATCCGCCGTCATCTCCGTCTCTACAAAACCCGGTGCAACGGCGTTGACCGTGATGCCACGGGACGCCAGCTCCTGGGCCAGTGCCTTGGTCAGCCCGATGATGCCTGCCTTGGCCGCCACATAATTGGCCTGTCCGGGGTTTCCGCTGGCGCCGACCACGGAGGAGATATTGATAATCCGGCCCTGGCGCTGTTTGAGCATGATTTTGGACACAATTCTGGAACAGAGGAAGGTTCCCTTCAGGTTGACGTCCAGGACGTCGTCCCAGTCCTTCTCCTTCATCCGGACGATCAGCCCGTCCCGGGTAATGCCGGCGTTGTTGACCAGCACATCCACCCGGCCGGTTTTTTCGAGGATCTGATCGAAAAAAGCCTTGACCGCCGCTTCCGAGCCGACACTGGCCTGGATTCCCTCGCATATTCCACCGGCCCCGGAAACGGCTTTTTCCGCCGCTTCCGCCGCGGCCGTATCCGACGAATAATTAAAAAATATCCGTGTTCCCGGCCCTGCAAAGGCGAGGCAGATGGCCCGTCCGATACCTTTGGAACCGCCGGTGACAACCACCGTCCGCTGCTGCTGTTCGGTCTGTTCCGCCATTATTTCCTCTCAAACAGAATATCCGCCACCGTGTCCATATCGGTGATGACGTTCTGGTAACTCCACGTCAGTTCATCGCTGGAAGTCGCCTCCATGAAATCACCCAGGGCGTCGGCATTGAATACACTGGTTCCATTGAGAATCCGGAGCGCACCCTGCACCGTCTGCTCCGCCACTTCATTGGCGAAGATACGGGACATGACACGGTATTTTTCAGCATCCGGCCTGCCCTGCTCGACTTCCCGGGCCGCTTTGCGGGCCATGCTGGCACCGACCTCGATGAACGTCATCATGTCGGCCAGCAGGAACATCACATACTGCCAGCGGGTCAGTTTGTTTTCATGGACCCGGTCGATCAGTACATTGAGGGCTCTGGCCGCAAGACCGTAATACCGGGCGCCCAGATCGCTCTGCCGCTCGTCGAGGGCTGCCATCTCTTCGGCAATGCCGCCGTAGAACGCGCCTTTGGATTTCCGGCTCTTTTTCCAGCGGAAGGTGCTGATAATGTTCTGCTGGATTTCGCTGGTTCCTTCATAGATGCAGGTGATCTTTACATCCCGCTTGACCTTCTCCACCTCGTACTCGGTGATGTAGCCGTAGCCGCCCAGGGCCTGGATGGCATCATCGGCGGCCCTGTTGGCCGATTCGGTGGTGAAGAGTTTGGCCATGGAGCCTTCCACCTGAAGATCGGTCTCACCGGCGTCGAGACGGCAGGCGACCTCTTCGATGTAGGCATCGGCCGCCGTCAGCCGCACAGCGCCGGGAACGATCAGTTTGTGGGTGTATCCCTGCTTCTCCGACAGGGGCGCGCCGAACTGAATCCGCTCCTTTGCGTACGGAATGGCGATATCCAGCGCCCGCTGACCGGCGCCGAGGGCCATTGCCGCCACCATCAGCCGGGTATAGCCGAAGACCTTGTTGGCCTGTTTCAGCCCCTGACCGGGTACGCCGCCGATCAGATTCCCGACCGGCACAATGGCATCGTTGAAGGATAGCGGAGACGTATTGGAGGCACGGATGCCGTGCTTTTCTTCGCCTTTGCTCTGCACAAATCCTTCGGTTCCCTTTTCCACCACGAAAAAGGACGGTCCCTCCGGTGTGTTGGCCAGCAGGGTAATGAAATCGGCATAGCCGCCGGTGGAGATGAACTGTTTGTTGCCGTTGATCCGGTAGGCGGTGATGTTGCCGGCATCGTCGGTAACCGGTTCGGCCCGGGTGGAAAGGGCCGCCAGATTGCTTCCGGCATTGGGCTCCGTCACCGCATAGGCGACCAGGGTATTTCCTTCGGCGATGGCGCCGAGCCATCTGGCCTTCTGTTCTTCCGTTCCGCCCACAAGGAGCGGGTCCGAGCCGAGCTGGATGGCGAAAAAGGCGGTGGAAATTCCCAGGCAGATGCGGGAGAGTTCACGGGTGACGGCGCAGCAGTCCCGCGCACCGCCGCTCATGCCGCCGTATTCTTCCGGAATGAACAGGAGCTGCAGGCCGACCTCCGGCCCCAGCATTTCCCGTATTTCCGCTTCCGGAAACCGTTCCTCCCGGTCAAAGGCCAGGATCTTCTCCCGGGTCAGCAGCCGTTTCCGGAGCTGCTGCACCGTTTCCACGACCATCTGACGGGATTCATCATCCAGCCCTGCCAGCTCTACATCGGATTGGGTCTCACATGTTGCCATAATACTGGTACCCCTGCTTTATTCTGCGGATTCCGTCACCGTACGGCCTTTGTAGCTTCCGCACTCCTTGCATGCATGGTGGGGCAGTTTTGCTTCGCCGCATTCAGGGCATTGGCCCACATGGGGAGCACTGATTTTCTTGTGGTTAAGCCTCTAGTCCCCCTACGACTTGGATGTC
>JBEPXL010000306.1:0-4916 GCA_041641935.1 Desulfobacteraceae bacterium
CCATCGTGGTCGGGGAAAATATTTATGTTCACCGGCAGGGAATCCGGGGGGATCCCGAATCGTTCATCGAGGCGGCGGTCCGGGGCGCAGGTGAAGTGGTCACACCGGTGACCTTCTCGATTCTCACTTCCATCACCGCCTTTGCGCCCATGTTCTTTGTGCAGGGAACCTGGGGCAAGATTTTCCGTTTTTTCCCGGCGGTGATCATCATTGTCCTGCTCATTTCCCTGTTCGAGTCGATCTACATCCTGCCGGCCCATCTGGGGCATCTGGGACCGGCCCGGAACACCGGAATTCTCGGTCGCCTCAACGCCTTCCAGCGCCGGTTCGGGAGCGCGCTGGAACGGTTTATTGAAGGCATCTACGGCCCGGCCGTCCGCTGGTCGGTCCGGAACCGGTGGATCACCTGGGCGCTCAGTATCTTTCTGCTGGTGGTGGCGGTGGGATTCGTGCGCGGGGGACGCATCAACATCGTCCTCTTTCCCAAAATCGAATCGGACTGGATCGTGGCCGACGTGCGCCTTCCTTTCGGCGTGGCCCTGTCGGAGACCCATACCGTGCGCCGCAAAATCGAAAACGCCTATCAGACAGTGACCGAGAAACTGACCAGCGGTGATCCGTCGGAAGTTTCCCGGGGGCTGTTCACCGAAATCAGCGGCAGTGATTCGCTGCGGGTGATCGGTGTGCTGGTTCCCACCGATCAGCGGGATATCAATGCGACGGAATTCTCCCGGGCCTGGCGGGAGCAGATCGGATATCTCCCCGGCGTGGAGTCCCTCACCTTCAACACCACCGGCGGCGGTCCCGGGGGCGGTCAGGCGGTGGATGTACAGCTCAGCCACCGGCAGATCGATGTGCTGGAAAGAGCCGCCAAAGATCTGGCCTTTACCCTGGAAGGATATGCCGGTGTGACGGATATTGACACGGGTTTTGCACAGGGAAAGCCGCAGCTCAACTTCAGGATGCGACCGGAAGCCGAAAGCCTTGGCCTCACGGCAGAGGAACTGGGACGACAGACCCGGAGCGCCTTCTGGGGGGCCGAAGCCCTGCGGCAGCAGCGGGGCCGGGATACGGTACGGGTGATGGTGCGGCGGCCCAAAACGGAGCGGGTGAGTGAATATGATATCGAAACCCTGCTCATCCGGACGCCCCAGGGCGGGGAAATTCCCCTTTTTGAAGCGGCCGAGGTGGAGCGGGGACGATCCTTCACCGCCATCAACCGCACCGCAGGACGCCGGGTTATCCATGTGACCGCCGATGTGAACGAGGCCGTCACCACCGGCCGGAAGGTCAATGCGTCCCTGCGGCAGAATGAACTGCCGGAACTGATGCGCAATTATCCGGGGCTGACCTATTCCTTCGAGGGCGCCCAGCGGCAGGGGCGGGAATCCCTCTCCGGCCTCTTCAAAGGGTTTGCAGTGGCGGTGCTGGTGATGTATGTTCTGATTGCGATTCCGTTCAAGAGCTATATTCAGCCGTTTATTGTCCTGTCAGCCATCCCGTTCGGCCTCATCGGGGCCCTGCTGGGTCATCTGCTCATGGGCTACAGCATCAGTCTCATCAGCATGATGGGTCTGCTGGCCCTCTCCGGCGTGGTGGTCAATGACTCCCTGGTACTGGTCCACCGGGCCAATGAACTTCGCAACAACGGCGGAGATATACGGGATGCGGTGGCGGAAGCAGGCATCCGCCGCTTCCGTCCCATTCTGCTGACATCGCTGACGACCTTTCTGGGGCTGACACCGATGATCTTTGAAACCTCCCTGCAGGCCCGGTATCTCATTCCCATGGCCATCAGCCTGGGGTTCGGCGTCCTGTTTGCGACCTTCATTATCCTGCTCATGGTGCCGGCGTTTTATATTATCGTGGAAGATATTCGCGGCATTTTCTCGGAGATCGGACAGGACATCGGGCGGATGGTGAAACGGTCCGGATAACACTGCCTGCTTTGTTTGGGGCATGCAGCGGATGCCGTGATACCTGTACCGCTTTTTGATCAACAACCGGAGGAGGTGCAATATGAAAGTCACCATCGATTCCATTCCCCCGCGCTCCGATGCAAGGGGCGTTGTCTTTGAACCTGTTGACGCCGGTACTCTGGCGCAGCAGAAGAATTTTCATACCGTCATTACCGTGCCCGGCGCTGTCCGGGGCAACCATTTCCACCGGCAGGGAACGGAAATTATCGCCGTGACCGGTCCCGCCCTGGTCCGCTACCGGGAGGACGGGGAAATCCAGGAAGTGGAAATACCCGCCGCGGCGGTTCTCCGGTTTATTTTCCCGCCGGGCGTGTCCCACGCGATCCAGAACACCGGCCCGGAACCCAATGTCATGGTCGGTTTCAATACGATGACCCATGATCCGGAACATCCTGATACCGTTGAAGACATTCTGATTGAACCCCGTACGCTGTAGACAGAAGAAATAGGCGCGGTGGTACGGCAGGGCCGGGAGATTCATTGCATGATGATATCTTATCAAATATTTGATATTGCTTTGAATACTGTTTGGGCGGCAGGGGCGGAAAAGAATATCTTCCGCAGATGCGAAGATGCAGATTTTCCTTGTGTTCTCTTGTAGTTATGATATAGTTCCTTCTCAATTCACCTTCTGTCGGTGAAGGACAGCAGGGATGACAATCCAATCTGGTATAACAAAAGGAATGGAGAAACACATATGGCAGGTGTAAACAAAGCGATTATTGTGGGAAATCTGGGAAGAGATCCGGAAATGCGGTATATGCAGGACGGAACACCGGTGGCTAATCTCAATATTGCGACCTCCGATGAGTGGAAGGACAAGAACACCGGTGAAAAACGGGAACGGACCGAATGGCATCGTGTCGTTGCGTTTCGTCGGCTGGCGGAGATCTGCGGGCAGTATCTCTCCAAAGGCAGACAGGTCTATATCGAGGGAAAAATCCAGACCCGGGAATGGCAGGACAAGGACGGCAACCGGCGGTGGACGACGGAAATCGTCGCCCAGACCATGCAGATGCTCGGCAACAGAGGGGATTCATCTGGCCGCGGCGCTGTCGGTCCCCCGGATGAATATCCCGACTACTACCATCAGGGCGGCCCGTCCCAGCAGGACAGCGGCGGGTATCCGGGTGACTCCGGTGGCGGGTACAACTCACCGGGACAGGGAGGAAGCAGTTCCACTCCGGCATCGGGCAGCGGTTCTGCGGGTTCCACCGGTTCCTACGGAAGTGAAGACCGGTATTCCGATACAGAGGATTCTTCCAGTCAGAGCCAGGAAGGGCAGGAGCCGGAAGACGACGATATTCCGTTCTGATTTCTCCGGAAATGCGTCCGGAACACCGGACGGACAGCATTCTATTACAAAGGGGCGAAACGCCCCTTTTTCCATTTACCGATCCGTATCTTTCCCGGATTTACTGAGATTACGCTGCCAAAGTACAGCCTTTTCCTGATTCCATTATGCACATCATCTGGTATGTGACTATAGTTGTATAACTGTCGGGATTGTCCCGCCTGAACAATAAAAACAGAACTGACGCGCTCATTCTGCGATAAAGAATCCGAGAATGCGTTTCGATCCATACAGGGAGGTCTGCCATGCGAATCTGGCCGGGAAAACCGTATCCGCTGGGTGCGAATTATGATGGTGCAGGAACCAATTTTTCCATTTTTTCCGAGGTTGCGGAACGGGTGGAACTGTGTCTGTTTGACGAAAACGGTAAGGAAACCAGGGTCGACCTTCCGGAGGTCATGAGCTTCTGCTGGCACGGGTACTTTCCCGATGTGGAACCGGAACAGCGGTATGGCTTCCGCATCCACGGCCCCTGGGCGCCGGAGGAAGGCCATCTCTGCAATCCCAGCAAGCTGCTGCTCGATCCCTACTCCAAGGCGATCGAGGGGAATGTCGACTGGAACGAAGCGGTCTTTTCCTACCGGTTCAACGAACCCGAAGGCCCCCGCAATGATGACGACAGCGCCGCCTACATGCCCAAATCCGTGGTGATCAATCCCTTTTTCGACTGGAGCGATGACCGTTCCCCCCAGATTCCGCCCCATGAAACCCTGATTTACGAGGTCCACGTCAAAGGGTTTACGGCGCTGTGTCCGCACATTCCTCCCGAGATGCGGGGAACCTATGAAGGGATGTCGCATCCGGCCGTCATCGAGTATCTGACCCGGCTGGGGGTCACGGCGGTGGAACTGCTGCCGGTGCATCAGTTCATTCAGGATTCCCTTCTCCTGGAAAGGGGGCTGAAAAATTACTGGGGCTACAACTCCATCGGCTATCTCGCGCCCCACAATGACTATTCCTCCCGGGGGCAGCTCGGACAGCAGGTGTCGGAGTTCAAGAACATGGTCAAAACCTTCCATCAGGCGGGTATCGAGGTGATTCTCGATGTGGTCTACAACCACACCGCCGAGGGAAACCACATGGGGCCAACCCTCTGTTTCAAGGGGATCGACAACGCCGCCTATTACCGCCTGGTGGAAGACAACCGCCGGTACTATTTCGACACCACCGGAACCGGCAACAGCCTCAACATGCGCCATCCCCATGTACTGCAGCTGATCATGGATTCCCTGCGCTACTGGGTGCTGGAAATGCATGTGGACGGCTTCCGGTTCGATCTGGCCGCCACCCTGGCCCGTGAACTGTTCGAGGTGGACCGTCTTTCCGCATTTTTTGACCTGATCCAGCAGGATCCGGTGGTCAGCCAGGTCAAGCTCATTGCAGAGCCCTGGGATATCGGGGAAGGGGGATATCAGGTCGGTAATTTTCCGCCTCTCTGGTCAGAGTGGAACGGCAAGTACCGCGACTGCGTCCGGGATTTCTGGCGTGGTGAGGACCAGACCCTGGGGGAATTCGCCTACCGGTTCACGGGCAGTTCGGATCTGTACGAAAATACGGGCCGGAAGCCCAATGCCAGTATCAAT
>JBEPXL010000307.1:0-4911 GCA_041641935.1 Desulfobacteraceae bacterium
TGTCCACCCGCTGTAAAGAAGATCAACCGAATCTGTGAATCAGCTGCTGAATTCCGGTTTGTTCAACGTGACGACCTTATTCTGATAGCTGATTTCACAATCTACGGGGTCAATAAATTTTTCCTCGATTACAATCCGGTCTTCAAAAATATCCGTTACCTTGCCCGCGTTGGTCCCGATCCTTGTCCCCCTGGAGATGATATAGGGTTTCCCCTGGGGATCTTCAACCAGCCCTCTGCTGCCGCCGCTGTAGTTGACGATGCCGGTAAGTTTCAACTGATCAAGATGGAAACGCTCCAGCGGTGTATCTCCGGCCGTGACGATTTCGCTGCATCCGATATCTTCTGGACTGTCCGTCTCCTGCCTTTCCCTGGCCCAGGCCATTGGGGCAAAGGGATTGGTCCGTCTGCTGATATCATACATCGGCTGGTTGTCCGTCCGTACAATCTGCATTCCTATCGTCAGTTCAGATTCCGATGCCGGGGATTCCGTCTCTGCTTCTGCAACCTCATCATCGATGACGGGTTCTTCGGCTTCCGGTGCCTCCTGTGGCGTCTGATTTTCAGCCAGCACTTTGTCCGGATAGAGCCCCTGCTGCGCCACGATCTTTTTCCGGATAATCGTATTGGCGGTTGTCGTTTCCTCCTGGCCGGCGCATGCGACGAGAACAGCAAGGAAAACAAATAACAACAGGTATTTCCCTGTTCTGCTGAGGTGGGTTCGCATCACAAACCTCCTTATGGATAAAAAATCAATGGAATTGATACCTCCTGCCTTCCTTCCATCTTGTAGGCGCTTCTGTCGGGCAACTGAACACGTCATCTGGTGTGGTGCATGGAACTGTGAGATTCACGGTTGTGATTCAACGTCGGGCAGAGATAAAATTCTGAATGTTTTCAAAACATCGGCTCAATTATAATACAAATTCTCCATGAGGGCAAGGTGAATATTCACAGGACATGCAGCAGAGCGTTTGGTTCAGTACCGTAACAATGCGGCAACATTACCGACTTTTTCCAGACCCGGAACAGGATCGGTGAAATCGATTTCGGCATCGGTGATTTCGGCATGGCGTACCATTTCATTGATGAGATCGACAGTGATGACATCTTTCTTTTTGCAGTAGGGGCAGGTCTCCTGTCTGCCGGCGGAAACGTTTTCACATTCCCGGCAGCGGGTTCCTTCCATTTTTATATCTCTGGTAATCAGCAGATTGTCCACCCGGCCGTTGAGCAGGGCCATCAGCACATCCTCCGGGCCGACAGCCGCCGGATGATCGGCAAAGTATTCATCCTGTATCCGCTCCCACAGATGACGGTTGTCTTTGCGCTCCTCTTCAAAGAAAAGTTCATAGGCTTCATCGACCAGTTCCGCCTTTTCCGCATCCGCACTGGCCGGTTTTTCTCCGATCACTTTTTCGGCAAGCGGTTCACTCAGACTTCCCTCGATTTCCTGCATCGTCTCCCGGGAGCCGAGCAGAATGATATGATCAAACGATTCCTCCTGCTGGAGTTCTTCCAGGGCTTCCACAACTTCAGCGGCATAGTTGTGAAGCTCTGTTTTCCGCCGCCGGGCATACCGTTTCTGGGACCATCCGCCCTTCTTGACCCGGTTTTTGACTTTCCCCTTGATCTGATCTTCCAGTTCCGCGATTTCAGCAGAGACAAGGTATATCTGGGTATCGGTATTGTCGGCGACCACCAGGGCAAATTTTTCATAGGTATCCTGAAGCCGGGCAAGGGGACGGATATAGGGCGCCGGTCCCAGCCGCAATGCATTCGGCACTTCAACCGATACGCGATGTCCCTGCACAAAATCAAGCACATAGGAGGCAAACACACACATGCCTTTTCCCTCTTCCGGCGGGTGTTCTTCCAGCAGCTTGCGGATCAGACGGTAGCTTTCTTCAAAATGAGTGGCTGCGTCCGTGTTATCTGTCAGCATGTCGCGGATTTTATCTGCACGGGCTTCAATGGCGCGCAGTCCTTCTTCTCCGGTCAGGTACGCCGAGACAAAAGCCCGTTCGGGGCCGTGCATTTCCGCAAGTTTACGAAGATCAATATCCTGTAGCAAAGGCTCTCCTCCTTGTGTATGATAGTGTTTTGAATAATCCCAGAAGCTGATAGAAAAAAGGTATACCCGATTCTGAAGAACGTCAACGGAGAGAAAAAAATAAAGACAGGCTGTTCCTGTCTCTTTGCCGGTATCTCTGGCATGGTTCCCGGAAGACAGTACGGAAGATGAAAACGGGAGAACAATCGACGGGCATGATGATCTGTAACCGGTATGGTGCCGTCAGCGGAGAATATAATGATGAAGATTCCTCATGAGACTGAAAAAACGGATGTTGCAGGGACACTGTGAGATGGCATCCGGCAATTATTCTTCATGGCAACACCGGTATCCTGATATAGCCGGGGTGACCGCAGCCCTTGCCGGTCCGGACCCGCAGGCTGTTCTGAAGCGGATTGAACTGCTGGAACAGACGGGAAAGCATTCCCTCGCTGCCGCTGCGCGGGTGATGTACGCTTCGCAGGTCCGTGACCTTGACAGGATGCATTCCCTGAAGAATGGTGATGCGGGAGGCCGGATGCGAACCGATCCGGTACGCCATTATGTTCTGGTCTGGAGTCTCTACTGTGCCGGGGGAATACATGCCGCAGCCTGCGAGGTGAACAATTTCATGGCAGCCGGACATCGGGATCTGTTTGCGCCGTGGATGAAAAATATACAGACACTCAGGGCGGTAGACGAACGTATGTCCGGGAGGCGAAGCAAAGTTACTTACTCCGGTTATGGAACAATCCCTCTTCTTAAGGGTCAGACACTTCCGGTTGTACAGGCTGCTGTAAATGATGCCGAACCCGCTTACTTCATCGTGGATACCGGCGCGCCTTCCACACTGCTGTCCAGATCATACGCCCGGAACATCGGGATCGATTTCGACAGAACGATTTACAGAGAAGGCAGAGACGGCGCCGGGAATACCCTGCGGCTGCATCCAGGGGTGCTGGATCGACTGCATCTGGGGGAGGTAAGCTGTAGCTGTTATCCGGTTCTGGTGACGGATCTGTCAGAAAATCTCAATGTCGCCGGCATTCTTTCACCGCTGGATCTGTTTCGGGAGTGTTTTGTCGAGATGGATTTCAGAGATGATCAACTGCGGATTCATTCCCCAGTAACGGGAAGGAAAGGGCAGGGGAGACAGAAGGAATCTTTCAGCCCCCTTCCGGTCCGCTGGAATGGAGAAAGCCCGCTGGTACGGGGATTCGTAAACCGTCAGGAGGGAATGTTCCTGCTGGATACCGGTGCGGGGGCAAATCTGTTGTGCAGGAAGTTTGCCAGCAGGTTGAAGGTGAATCCAGACGGGAAAGCACGGTTTGAAACACCGACGGCTGCAGGGCAGGCATCCATTCAGGAAGGAGGGCGCGGATGGTTCTCTGTGGGAGAAGAGCACCCGATGGAATCTGATTTTCTGATAAAATCGTGTGTGATGGACCCGGATGATCTTTTTCCGGATATGATGGACGGTTATGCTGGAATGCCCTGGTTCAGAGGGCGACGGCTGTTCTTTTCTCCGAACGGAAAGAACGTTACGGTTACTGCACCCCGGTAGTCATCCTCTGAAGCCGGTCAGTTTTCCCGCCATACACTTCCATAGAGATGGCGCTCCAGTTCATCCAGTTTCTGCCGGACAGCGGCCTCTGATGCCCGGCGTCGTAATTTTTCTGCAGCAGAAGGATACTCCCGCCAGATCGAGACACAAACCCCGCAGACATCCGGACTGTAGTCGGAGTGATCAGATCGGAGACCTTCTTCCGCCATCCACTGCAGGGGAATCGCCAGACCCGTCAGCCGCATCAGGCGAAGCAGGGGATCATTCCGCCAGCGCCGCCAGGTTTCCATCAGGCCGGTTTCGTCCACATTACCATAATCGAACGGTGAATTGCCGGTGGCTACATAGGACAGACCGGAGCAGCAGGGGCCCACTGTGCCATCCTCCCTGACAAAGGGGCCGGTCGCCATACAGGGCTGCCGGGGAGGTGTCGGGATTCTGGTTCCGTGTTCCGCTTCTGAAGCCCGCCCAAACCTTCGAACAGGTTGCAGTATGATTGGGATGCCGGGACCGGTGATCCGGCGAAGGCGGCGGAGGAATGCCTCCTGTTCGTTCCCGTCTCCACTGTCACATACCCGAACCGAAAAGGACGCTTCCGCCTTCGTTAATGTCCGGACTGCGATCCGGAATCGTTCTTCCGGAATGCCCTCCGCGTGATAGATGTCATAGCCGAGATCCCAGTGGGAAACCATCTCAAGCCTCCGGACAATCCGTTCCGCCGCAGTGGAATCCGAGGCCCAGGCCCCGGAGGTGACGATTGCGGTACGGATCCCCGCTGTTGCTCCCGACCGGACCATGATTTCCACTGCAGGCAATGCCAGCACCGGTTCGCCGCCGGTAAAGGAAATCTGTCGCAGTCCCGCTTTCGCGAGTGCGGGCAGTTCAGCAGCCCACTTTTCTGCGCGGGCTCTGGAGACGACCGGTCCCGGGAAATCGGGCCGGCTGGATGTGATGCAATGGGCACACGAGAGCGGACAGCGCCGGGTCATGCTGAACACCATCGATGACCAGGCCAGGCGCTGAAAGGCGAGCAGCTGTTCCGCCGTTCCCCGTCCGCTGTGGATCTTTGCCTCCATGATTGTCATGAGCAGAGGCTGGACGGTTCGGCAGACGATGCCGGTGTATTCCCGGCGGTATCCCCCAGGACATAGGCTGCAAGCGCTTCTGTTGTCCGCGGACGATAGCCGATGGGAAGCGTCAGGATTTCTTCTCCTTCCTGCATGAGAATGTCTTCAGCGATCATCTCCTGCACCACCTCATCAAGCCTTCCGGTGGATACTTCTTCCGGATAGAGC
>JBEPXL010000308.1:0-4910 GCA_041641935.1 Desulfobacteraceae bacterium
TCTACTGTCTTTTTCTCCAATTGACAAAAAAACAGTTCCCGATTTACAATTCGCTGACAAACAACAATCAAAGGAGACCCCATGCTGTACGAGACCCTCAGAAAGAGACGCAGTATACGGCAGTATCAGGACCGGCCTGTTGAAAAAGAGAAACTCGATACCCTGCTCAAGGCGGCGCTGCTGTCGCCCTCGTCCCGCGCCATCCGGCCCTGGTCGTTCATTGTCGTGGATGACCGGGAAACCCTCAAGTATCTTGCCCGGTGCAAACCCCACGGCGCGGCCTTTGTCCAGGCGGCCCCGCTGGCCATTGTAGTGACCGCGGACACCTCCAAATCCGACGTATGGGTGGAAGACACCGCCATCGCATCCGTCATTCTCCTGCTTATGGCCGAGGAACTGGGGCTTGGTGCCTGCTGGTGTCAGGTCCGCCGCCGGGAGCATGATGACAGAATATCGGCGGGCGAATACATCCGCAGGCGGCTCAATATCCCCCTGGAATACGAAGTGGAATCGATCATCGCCATCGGGTATCCGGCAAAGGAAAAAGCCCCTTACGAGGAATCGGATCTCCATTACGGCAAACTCCGCCGCGACGGCTACGGCACACCCTACAATCCCTGACGTGTGCAGAAAAAGGGTACACTGAACCTGTTATCGGTTCCGGCTTTTTCTGCGCTCCCCGCCCCGGCGGCATCCCGGCCGGGGGCGGGGAAACCTGCACCGCATCCGCCCCGCAGCCTCCTCCCTTTCCCTTCCTGAAGAAAAGGGGCCGGAACCGTCGGAACTGTATACGGAGCGAAACACTCTCCGGTTACGGCCTTTCACCCGCAGTCTGCAACAGGAGAAACCAATGAAACGCTGTGTCATCATTGCCCTGTCCGTGTTTTTCATGCTCACGTCAGCCGCCGCCGCGACCGAGCGCGTCTTCCATATCGGGCGACCTACCACGGAAGTGAAGAAAGAGTATGAACGCCTGTATCCCATCGCCGTCTATCTGGCGGAATATCTCAAGGATTACGGCATCACCGGCGGGGATGTGCGGGTGGACGGGAAAAACAGCGTTACCGCCACCTGTGACATGCTGCAGAACGGGCAGGTGGACCTGGTGCTGGAAACCCCTTTCACCGCTCTGCGCCTGATCCGGCAGGGCGGGGCGGTTCCCCTGCTCATCATCAAGCGGGAAGGCGTCACCGAATACAGATCCTTCCTCTTTGCCCGGAAGGATTCCGGCATCAGCACCCTGGATGATCTGAAAGGAAAGGTGGTGGTGTTCGAGGATCCCGGCTCCACATCGGCCTATCACCTGCCGCGAAAGGCGCTGGAAGAGGCCGGGCTGGATCTGCTTTCCCTGCCGTCGGCGGGAGCCGGTGTCCCGGAGGGGAAGACGGGCTACATCTTCGCCGGCAGTGAACTCAACACATCGAGCTGGGTCTTTTTCAAACGGGCCGACGCCGGGGCGCTGAGCAATCTGGACTGGGATTCCCCGGATGAAAATCCGGAAGCCTTCCGCAGGGAGATGAGGATCATCCATGAAACTGAAACTGTGCCCCGGATGCTGGTGATGGCCCGGCCCGGTCTGTCGCCGGAACTGATGGAAGCGGTCACGGCGGTGTTCCTGCACATGCACGAGACCGAAGCGGGACAGGAAGCCCTCAAAAACTACAAAATGAACCGGTTTTACCGGATTGAAGACCGCGAAACCTATGTCAACCGTCTGGAACAGCGGCTCGAACATATCGGAGAATAGAGAAGGGACATGAAAAGCATCCAAACCCGGCTGAACCTGCTGGTTCTGGCACTGGTCGCCTGCATTTTCACCCTGGTCTTCTTCTACATTCACGATCTGCAGAAGAATACACTGGAAGAGACCCGGGAAGTGACGGAGCGGATTATCCAGTATTCGCTCCGGGACGAGTGGTACAAAAAAATCCGCTCACTGGCGAAAGTGTATGCCTACCAGATGGTGCAGCCGGTCTATGTCCGGGATCTGGAAACCATCCGGAATCTGTCCCTGGTGGCGGTGCAGCAGGATCTGGTGGCCGCTATCTTTGTGCTGGACAGCAGCGGCATGATTCTGGGCGACGGCACCGAAGAGAGCCTGCTGATCGGGCAGCAGTATGACGACCACATGATACAGGAGTGGGCGTATACCCTGGCCCGGATGCCCATTGAGGTGGGGAGCCAGCCGCTGGGGGAGGTGGTCATGGCCTTTGACAGTACCGAGACGGAAAAGGCGATTTCTTCTCTCTATTCCCAGATCACGACCCTGTTTTACGCCCGGCTGGCCGCCAGTGAAAAGCGGCTGGCGGTGATCATCATGATCAGCCTCGGCATCGGCGTCATGGGAACCTGGCTGATCGCCCGGGGGCTGTCCCGGCCGCTGGGGATTCTGTCGTCGGCCATCGAGAAAATCGGGCGGTACGACTATGATATCGCCGTTCCGGAAAAACGGTCCGACGAAATCGGCCAGCTCGGCAGAACCCTCAAGCGGGTGGCGGATTCCCTGCGGGAGACGACGGTTTCCAAAGCCTATCTGGAAACCATCCTGTCCAGCCTGCCCATCGGCGTTTCCGTAACCGACCGGGCAGGGACGATTCTGACGGCGAATCCGAATTTCCGGACCCTGTGCCGCGCCGGGGAGCCGGACATCACGGGCCGGTATTTCCATGAAGCCGTGGGCATTCCGGAAGAATCCTTCAACGATATTCTCCGGCAGCTCTGGAATTCCGTTCCCGTCCGTGAGCAGGAATGTGAATTCCGTCCCGATGACCATACAACCGTGGACGCCCTTCTGTCCGGGCTGCCGCTCCGGGAGCAGGGCGCACCGGAGACGGACCAGTATCTCTTCCTGATCTACGATATCACAGAACGCAAGGGGCTGGAGCGGAAGCTCGAACACATTGCCACCCACGACCACCTTACCGGACTGCCCAACCGCCGCCACATTTTCCGTCAGCTTGAGGCGGAGATGGAAAACTACCTGCGGGACCGGTCCAATCCCTTCTGGCTCATCTTCGTGGATCTGGACCGGTTCAAGGACATCAACGACACCTACGGTCACCATGTGGGCGACGAAATCCTCAAGCAGACCGCCCGCCGGATGGAGGATGTGCTGCGAAAGGGGGACATCGTGGCCCGGCTGGGCGGGGACGAGTTCCTGATCTTTCTGCGGCAGGCCCTGCCCGCTCCCCAGGCGCTTTCCATTTCCAGCCGCCTTCTCGACCGGATCCGCCTTCCCTTTCAGATCGGAGACCTGGAAATCGTCATGACGGCCAGCGTGGGGGTGACCCGGTCCGATGCCCGGCACCAGGCCCTGGACGAGATCATGGTCGAGGCCGACACGGTCATGTATGAAGCCAAGGAGACCGGCAAGAACAAGGTGATTACCATTTTCGACATGGATGACAGCGGGCGCAGGGCCCGGCTGATGCTGGAAAAGGATATCCGGACCGCCATCTCCGAAGAGCAGTTCATGAACTACTACCAGCCCATTGTGGACCTGCATACGGGCCGGATCATCGGCTGTGAAACCCTTTCCCGCTGGAACCATCCGGCCGACGGCGTGGTGCTGCCGGGGGCCTTTATCCCGGCGGCCGAAAATTCCGGTCTCATCCTGGCCCTGGGGGAAGGCGTATTCCGCAAGGCATGCCTGCAGCTGATCGAATGGTCATCCCGGTACGGCTGGAATGACGCCTACATCAGCGTCAACATTTCCGTCCGTCAGTTGTACGATCCGGACTTTCCGGGGTTTGTCTTCGAGACCCTGGCGGAAACCGGCGTCGATCCGTCCCGGGTGGTGCTGGAGTTTACCGAGTCGCTGATCATGCGGGACCCCGACAGCGCCGCCGTCATCATGAAAAAACTGCGGGACAAGGGGCTGCGGATGGCCATCGATGATTTCGGTACGGGCTACTCCTCCCTTTCCTATCTGCACCGGTTCCCCTTCGATATTCTCAAGGTGGACCGCTCCTTCATCTCCGGCATCGATGTGAGCCCGGAACAGATGGCCATGCTGCGGATCATCTGTGACATCGGGCGGAACCTGAACATGGAGGTGGTGCTGGAAGGGATCGAGCGCCCGGAACAGGTCCGGGTGATCCGGACCTTCGGCATTACCGCCTGCCAGGGGTTCTACTTCTGCCGCCCGCAGCCCGCCGGTGAACTGGAGCGGAAATTCATCCCCGGCGAAGGCGGTATGATTTTCACCCTCGATGAAACCGGCCCGCCCCCGCCGTTTGACGGCACCTGACGCCGCATCAGGCCGGCAGGTGCTCGTCCAGAAACCGCCGCACCGCCTCCGGATACCCCGGCTGCAGAGAGGAATCGCTGTGGCCCGCGCCTCTGGCGATCCAGAGCTTTGCCCGGTTCTCCGGGAACCGTTCCGCCAGCCGCCGGGCAAAGGCCACCGGAAAAGTTTTATCCGATTCGCCGTGAATCAGCAGCGCCGGAACATTCATCCGGCAGGCCAGCACCTCGGGATTGATCACGTCAAACTGGTTCCGGTACAGGCACTTGTCCATCCAGAAGACAATGGCCGGGCCGAAGATTGTGCCGAAGTACCGGTTGAAGGACTTGTACAGGCTCAGCAGGGCCTCACGGGTTTCATGGTAGCTTCCTTCCAGAAACAGAAGCCGGATCAGATGAGGCTGCCGGGACGCGGCGATCATGGCCCCGGCCGATCCTGCCGAGTGGCCGTAGAGAATCACCGGCTCCCCCACCCACTGCAGCACGGATTCAATATCCTCCCCGAACCGGACGCCGTTCATCATCCGGCAGGGGGATGAATTGCCGTGATCCCGGGCGCTGTGGATCACGGCAGTAAAGCCCCATCTGCCGAACATCCGGGCGCGGCTGACCATCCGGTCCCGGTTCCGCCCCCAGCCGTGGGCCAGCACCACAATCCCCCGGGA
>JBEPXL010000309.1:0-4905 GCA_041641935.1 Desulfobacteraceae bacterium
TCCGGAAATTTCCTCATCCCTGCTCCATAGCCGGTGTCGTACTGGCGGCTGCCGGAATGGGGCTCATTACCCTCAACGGCAGATTCAGCCTCTCCACCGGAGAACTGCTGGCCCTGCTGAGCGCATTTTTTTATTCTCTTCAGATTATTCTGATCGACACCTGCTCCCGGCGGAATCATGTCACTCTTCTGACCGCCATCCAGATCGGCGTCGCCTTCGTCCTGTCCGGCCTTTTTTCGGGTCTGACGGATCCCCGGATACTACCGGAGATCTGGAGCCGCCAGCTCCTCTTCGCCATTGTCCTGACCGGGGTATTTGCCACGGTGGTGGCCTTTTTTATTCAGGCCGGTGTCCAGAAATATACAACCCCGACCAAGGCGACCATTATTTACTGTCTGGAGCCTGTCTCTTCAGCGTTTTTCAGCTATTGGCTCGGTGGTGAACTCCTGAGTTTCCGGCAGTATGCCGGCGCCGGACTGATTGTGGCGGCCATGCTGACGGCGGAACTCGGAACCTTTATCCGTTTCAGGGAGAGCGGTCCTGTTCCGGCAGTGGAACCGGTTCGGGGGAACCGGTAAACCGGTCCGCCGGGTAAAGCGCTTGACACCTGTCATACCCTGTGATAATTTCCCATAAATTTCAAAGTTATAGATATTTCTTTTCTCCATTTAGATGGCATCACATACGATACAACAGAAAACGCCAGTTGCGGCGGAAAACGGCATGATCAGACGCACTGGAAGAGATTTTTTTCTTCGGGATATTTGAATAATGACAGATAAAAAGCATACCAGTTCTTTACCGCCGGATCAGACGGATACGGATCAGAGTACGGACTATGCGGAGGATGATACCCTTGATCTGACAGAGTCGATGGCGCTTCAGCCTTCTTCCGGTGAATCCCCCGCTCTGTCCGGTGACGACGGAAAGCGCAGCGATGGAGACGAAACGTTCCGGGGTGAAAATCCCGGGAATCCTGCGAATGCAACCACCGCCATCGATTCTGTCGATGAAGAAGAATCGATACTGGATCTGACGCCACAGACGGTGGTCTCCTCTTCCCGGAATCAGGAAAAAGAGAAGATTCCCTCCGAAACCGATGAACTCGATTTCTCCTTTGTGGATGCCCTGTCGGAAGATGCCGGGGATGCGGCTGACGAAACCATGACGGCAGAGGACTCCAAAGTCTGGCGGAATGCGGATACGGAGGAAGTCGGAGATCAGGCGGCGGATATGAAACCGCCGGATCATGAAGAGACTGTCTTCATGACCGATCTGCCGGAGGATGATGCGGAAGAAACCGATGAAGACGAAACGGTCCTCGATCTCGCCGATGTTGCTCCGGTTGCCGCTCAGGAAACAGATGATAAACAGGCGGAAGAGACCGTCTTCATGACCGATCTGCCGGAGGATGATGCGGAAGAAGCCGATGAAGACGAAACGGTTCTCGATCTCGCCGACGTTGTCCCGGTTGCCGCTCAGGAAACCGGTGATAAACAGGCGGAAGAAACTGTCTTCATGGCCGATCTGCCGGATGACGATACGGAAGACGCCGACGAGGGGGTGATCGATCTCACCGAAATGGCCCCCGACGCTGCAAAGGGAACCGTAAACGCCGACGAGGAAACCATCTTTCCTGAAGACGAAAAGACGGAAGATGCCGATGATACCGAACCGGTGCTGGATCTGGATTCACTCGGTGCAAAACCGGTCATGCCCCGGAATGCGGAAACGGTGGATATGTCCGATGTGCCGGATGACGATGAAGACGAATCCGTCATCGATCTTTCCGAACCCGCCCCTGTTTCCGATCAAAAAACCATCATTGACCGGGAGGCGGAGACGGTCTTCACGGGCGGGCGGCCAGGTGAGGATGCAGAAGACCCCGGAGAAAAAGACGACGATCTTCCGGACCGGCTGTCCCATGCCTACCTGCTGACACCTGAAGAACCGGAAAAAGATGAAATCGCGACCAGAGACAACGGGGATACCCTGACAGCGCTGGAAATTCTGGACGGTCTGGGCGATCTTCCCCCCGAAGAAGAGGAGGAGGAAGATCCCATCGGTCTGATCGATGTTCTGGACGCCGATGTTCTCTCTTCTGATGAGAACGATTTTCTGGACATGATCGAGTCGCATCTGCAGGGAAAACCGGAATCCGGTCCGCCGGCGGAAAAAGAAGACGCCCCGCCCGATACTGCCGATACCGCCCCCGCAGAAGAGACAGCCCCCTCTGAAGCCGCAACGGAAGAACCCGCCGGAGCGGCGGTCATCACCGATCAGGCAGGAGAGGCGACCCGTACCCCGGTTCCGGAATTGGACGAAGACACGACAGAACCGGCCCCCGCCGAAAAACCCGAACCGGTGTCCGGCCCGGCGGAACCGTCAGATACGGAACGCATTTCACCGGAAGAGGTCATCGTCAAAGACGGCAGAACCTTTATTTCCGTGTCACCCGAAGAGATGGAGGCGGCGCTGGAACGGGTGGTGACCCGGATATTTTCCGAAAAAATCGAAAAAATCATCACAGCCGAGATTCAGAATGTCGTCCGGGAGGAATTCATGAAGTTCAAAAGCCTCCTGATTGAAGAGGATACCGACGGGTATCCGGACGGAGACAATTTCTGACGACGCTGGGGAAACGATATGTTCCTTCGATGGGAACCGAATTTATCAGGGGATTAGCCGATAATCCCCTTTTTCAGTTTCTGTGGTCTGCTGGCTCCTGAACACGCAAAACCCCGGAACAGCAGGAAACCATCCAAAGAAAACCGAGGAGTATGTATTCATGAGTACCGATCTGCTTGACAAAGGGTATGAACCACAGGAGGTGGAACAGCGGTGGTATGCCTTCTGGGAAAAAGAAGGACTCTTCCGGGCGGAAGCGGAGAGTGACCGCAAAAGCTTTTCGATTGTCATTCCGCCGCCCAACGTGACCGGGGTGCTGCACATGGGCCACGCCCTCAATAACGTGCTGCAGGACATTCTCTGCCGGTACCGGCGGAACCGGGGCGACAATGTCCTCTGGATGCCCGGAACCGACCATGCGGGCATCGCCACCCAGAACGTGGTGGAACGGCAGCTGGCCGCTGAAGGAACCGATCGTCATGACCTGGGACGGGAACAGTTTATTGAACGGGTCTGGCGGTGGCGCGAGGAATCCGGCGGGGCCATTATCAATCAGCTCAAGCGGCTGGGGGCTTCCTGTGACTGGGAGCGGGAACGGTTCACGATGGATGAAGGGCTTTCCCGGGCGGTCCGGAAGGTGTTTGTCCAGCTCTACGAAGAAGGACTCATCTTCCGGGGCGACTATATCATCAACTGGTGTCCCCGGTGTGACACGGCCCTTGCCGATCTGGAAGTGGAACACGAAGAGGTGGATGCCCATCTCTACCACATTCTCTACCCCTTTACGGCGGGCGAAGGCGGCATCACCGTGGCGACGACCCGGCCCGAAACCATGCTGGGGGACACGGCGGTGGCCGTCAATCCCGATGACGAACGGTATCACAATCTTCCGTCGGAGCAGGTCCGCCTTCCCCTGACCGACCGCGAAATCCCGATCATCCGGGACAGCTACGTCGATACCAGCTTCGGAACCGGGGGCCTGAAAGTAACCCCGGCCCATGATCCCAACGACTTTGAAATTTCCCGGCGGCACAGCCTCCCGGCGGTCAAAGCCATCGGCGACGACGGCCGGATGACGGAGGAGGCCGGAACCTATGCGGGCATGGACCGGTTTGAATGCCGGAAGGCGGTCCTGAAGGATCTGGAAGAACAGGGGCTGCTGCAGAAGATCGACCCGCTCAAACACAGCGTGGGGCACTGCTACCGGTGCGGTGTGGTGGTGGAGCCGAATCTTTCCCGGCAGTGGTTCGTCAAAGCAAAACCGCTGGCGGACAAGGCCATGGCGGCGGTCCGCGAAGGCGAAACCCGCATCATTCCGGACATGTGGGAACGGACCTATTTTGACTGGCTCGAAAACATCCGCGACTGGTGTATTTCCCGGCAGATCTGGTGGGGCCACCAGATCCCGGCCTGGACCTGTGAAGACTGCGGCGAGCTGATCGTGGCCATGGAAGACCCGCAGAAATGTCCAAAATGCAGCAGCACAGAACTGGTGCAGGAAACCGATGTGCTCGACACCTGGTTCAGCTCCGCCCTGTGGCCCTTCTCCACCATGGGATGGCCGGACGAAACGCCCCTGCTCAAGACCTTCTATCCAACATCGGCGCTGGTGACGGCCTTTGACATTCTCTTTTTCTGGGTCGCCCGGATGATGATGATGGGCATCCACTTCATGAAGGATGTGCCCTTCCGGGATGTCTACATCCACGCCCTGGTCCGGGATGAACAGGGGCAGAAGATGAGCAAGTCCAAGGGCAATGTCATCGATCCGCTGCTGATCATCGACAACTACGGAACCGATGCCTTCCGTTTCACTCTGGCCGCCTTTGCCGCCCAGGGGCGGGATGTGAAAATGTCGGAAAAACGGGTGGAAGGCTACCGCCATTTCATCAACAAGCTCTGGAATGCGGCCCGTTTCTCTCTGATGCACCTGGACCGGCCCTGCCCGGATATTCCCTCTGAGGGCCTGTCCCTGCCGGACCGCTGGATTCTCTCCCGCCTCTACCGGGTGATGCGGACCGTGGAAGAAGGGATCGACACCTACCGGTTCAATGAAGCGGCCGGTGCGCTGTACCAGTTTGTGTGGCACGAGTTCTGCGACTGGTATCTGGAAGCCATCAAGCCGACCCTCCACGGAAAGACCGACGAAAGCGCCCGCAACGCCACCCTGAGTGTCCTCTGGCGGGTACTGCGGGAAACCCTGATTCTGCTGCATCCCTTTATTCCGTTTGTGACCGAGGAAATCTGGCACAAACTGCCGGGAACCGAAGGCTCGAT
>JBEPXL010000310.1:0-4896 GCA_041641935.1 Desulfobacteraceae bacterium
CAGAAGCCTGATCCGTGATATTCTCACCTTTGCACGGGAGTCCCATGCCGAACAGAAACCGGTACAGCCGGACGCGCTCATCGAGGAAACCCTCCACCTGCTGCGGGCCTCTTTCCCGGCGACCATCGCCATTGAACGGGATCTCCGGTCATCGGGCAGTGTTCTGGCAGACCCGACCCACATCCAGCAGGTGATCATGAATCTCTGCACCAATGCAGTCCATGCCATGAAAAAAGAACACGGCGGCCGGCTGACGGTACGGCTGGACGAAGTGACACTGGACGCAGAGCAGCATCCGGAGGTTCGGACGGGACCGTTTCTCCGGATGACAGTCAGCGACACCGGCCACGGCATTCCCCCGGACATCTGTGACCGGATTTTTGATCCTTTTTTCACCACCAAGGAGGTGATGGAAGGCACGGGCATGGGGCTGGCCGTTGTCCACGGCATCATCAAACGCCTGGGAGGAATGATCAGGGTGGAGAGTGTGCCGGAGGAAGGAACCTCCTTTACTGTCTATCTGCCGGTCTGCAGAAATGTCGCCCGTGCGGCGGTGGAAACGGAAATCCCCCGGCAGAGCGGCTCGGAACATATTCTGTTTGTGGATGACGAGGAAATGCTTACGGAGGTCGGAACGATGATGCTGGAAGCCCTGGGCTATTCCGTTGTTGCCATGACCGAAAGTCCTGCGGCGCTGGAACGGTTCCGCAGGGAGCCGGATGCCTTTGATCTGGTGATGACCGATCTGGGGATGCCGGACCTGCCGGGCGACCTGCTGGCCCGGGAGATCCATGCCCTCCGGCCGGATCTGCCGATTATCATCTGCACCGGCGGGGAAGGGCGGGAAATTTCAGGCGGGGCAGGGATCAAAGGGGTGGCCATGAAGCCGATCCGCATGAATGAGATCGGCCGCCTGATCCGGTCGGTGCTGGATGCAACCGATACCTGCCGGTGAAAGCATCCCCGTGTCATCCCTTCTTCCGGGGGAATGACACAGGGAAAGGAGGCATCAGGAAGTCGTCACCGGAACCGGGGTGCTTCGCGGCACAAGACGGCCGTTATTGGTCAGGTATACTCCGCTGCTCACCAGCACGGCCCCCACCAGCAGGGAGAGGGTGACCGGTTCCTGCAGTATGAAAAAAGCCAGAAGGATGGCGCTGACCGGAACAAAGTTGATAAAAATGCTGGCCTTGCCCGGTCCGATGGTCTGAATCCCCTGATAATACCAGATAAAGCCGAGGACGGTTCCGAAAAATCCCAGATAGAAAATGGTCATCCAGTCCAGCAGCGAGTAGTGAACCAGCTGGCCTGCGATGCCTTCATTCCAGGCGGGAAAGAAAAGGGCCGCCGCGCCGAGGGCCGAGGAATAGGCCACCGAAACCAGCGGCGAAAGGCCGGACAGCACCGTCTTGCCGATCAGGGAAAACGCCACCCAGCTCGCGACACAGATCAGGATGAACACTTCCCCCCATCCCAGCCCCTGCCCCAGAATCTGGTCCAGGTGTCCCCGGGAAATGACGACCGCCGCACCGGTTACGGACAGAAGAATCCCAATGCTCCGGATCAGATTCAGCCGCTCTTTGAAGAACCAGGCCGATAGCAGCGTAATCAGAATGGGATTGGTGGCGATGATCAGGGCGGCACGGCCGGCGCCGATCTGTTCCAGCCCCTTGAAGAAAAAAATGTTGTAGGTGAACACACCCGTCAGTCCGAGCAGCATCACCGGCAGAATCTGCCGGGGCTTCAGCCGGGGGAGTTTTCCTTCCATTTTCCAGACCATCAGAAACAGGAAAACCGTGGCGACGGTAAAGCGCAGAAACGCCGCGGAACAGGGGGCCACATGACCGGCCAGCATCCGTCCGGCCACAAAGGTTCCGCCCCAGAAAAAGGCGGTCAGCAGTAATTTCAGATAGACTGTCATTGCATCATGTCCATATCCGTTCGGGTAAATGCCAGAAGAAAAATCTTCTCATACGCCTTTGGAAGAACAGATTCAAGACTTTTCTGGACGGGATTGAGACAAATGCGGGAAAAGGGGGGAGGAAAAAAATGGTGGCGGGTGGAGCCATGAATCCGTTCCACAACTCCACACAAATGCCACCGTATCAATACCGGACGGCGTACCTGCCGCCCGGCTGCCGACTTACTTGCCGGCCACTTCCTGCGAACAATGTTTGCAGATCTTTGCCCGCTGCTTGATGGTCTCTGCGCAGAAGGGGCATTCCCGTGTAAAATAGCGGGAATGGATTTTGTTGATCGATTCCTCTACTTTCTGCCGCAGGATATCATTGCCGTACTTGTGGCCTTTCAACGGATCAACCGCATCGCTTTCACCGATCTCCCCGATCATTTCGGCGGCTTTCATCCGGACGCGGGGCGGTTCGGCGCTGTCCAGAAGAATGCGGAGCACCTTGACCCCGTCTTTGGTTACATCGCATTCGGCCAGTACCGCAAATCCTTTTTCCACCTTTTCATCGATCTCCCGCTGCCGGGCGCTGGCCTCTTCATCAATGATCTGGCCTTTGCCCCCCTCCGGGCCCCAGACCGGCATACATTCGTAATGGTTCGCATCCGGATAGCACATGCACCGGTAGGAAGCCTTCCGGCCGTAATTTTCCTGAATATTCTCCCATCCGCTGGAATAGAGCGAACATTCGTCGTTGAAGCATATAAACAGATAAGGTGTACCCCAGCCGAGACCGTCATCCACGGCCACGATCGGAACTTCCCAGAGGCTCATTTCCTCCTGACAGTGCGGGCATGTGGGCTTTTCCTGGGCGATCACTTTATCAAATATTTCTTCCTTGGTCTGAAAGGTCATGCTGCATTCCTCCCATCGAAATGAGGTCCGTTCCGGGAAGGCACTTCCCGGGAAATCATGTCAGGAAAGAAATCACTCTTTTCCCGGCAAATGAAGAGAGGTGCCACCGGACGGAATCATCGATGTCTTTGTTAATGAATCAAGCCGTTATGTCGGCATCGTATGGTGTAAAGTAAGGTTTTTTTCGGCATTGTCAAACAGAGAGAAGTCGCTTTTCGGACAGGAATTTACTGATTGCCGAACCCGTTCATTCCTTCACATTCGGGGCAGAGCCAGGTGATGCCGTTACAGGACATGGTCCAGAAATTTTCCTGCATGCAGGCCTGGCAGATATTGAATCCGCACCGGCATGTCCAGTTGAAGGGGGTTACCTTCCCGCAGCAGGAGCAGGGTTCGTCCTTCCTGCGGGTGTGCCGCCGTTTTCGTGCCCGTTTTTCATGAGATGTAGTTGGCATGATCTACCTTCAAGCAGCGGTCCATGATGACGTCAATGCCCGCTTCCGTCAGCTGGTTTGCCGCCTCCTCGCTCCGGATGCCCAGCTGCATCCAGACCGCCTTGGGTTTGAGGCGGAGCAGTTCCGGCACATGATCCGGCACCTGCTCGGACCGCCGGAATACATCCACAATATCCACCGGACCTTCAATATCGTCCAGGGATTTATATACTGTTTCGCCGAGTATCTCCTGCTGGCCGGGCCGCACCGGAATGATTGTATAGCCTTTTCCCTGGAGATACCGGGCCACCCGGTGAGAATCCCGTTCCGGTTTGGGGCTGAGGCCCAGAACAGCAATGGTTTTCGCCTCTTTGATCAGTGTCTTGATTTCCTCACGGTCTGTGATAATCTTTCCTGTTTTCAAGATATCCATCCTCTGCTTGTCGTTTGCGGTTATAATATGGTAAGAGTCAAAAAATCATTGAAAATAAATTAATTCTGGAGATGTACCATGTCAACGCAGGAGTATACGAACATGACACGCGAAGAAGCGCTGAGGCTTTTGAAAGAACATCTGCAAAACGACCGTCTGGTCTCCCACTGTGTCGCGTCCGAGGCCATCATGCGGAAACTGGCCGAGCGGTTTGATCAGGATCCCGATGCCTGGGGACTGGCGGGACTCCTCCACGACCTCGACTATGAAGCCACCGGCGAAGATCCGGCCCGTCATGCCGACGAGGGCGCCAATCTTCTGGCGGAAAAGGGGCTTGATCCGGAGATTCTCAACGCCATCCGTAAACACAATGCCGAAGGGCTGGGGCTGCAGCGGGAAACCACCTTTGAACACGCCCTCACCTGTGCCGAGACAATCACCGGCCTGATTGTCGCCACGGCCCTGGTCTACCCGGACAAGAAACTGGCCAGCGTCAAGCCCAAGTCGATCACCAAGCGGATGAAAACGGCGCACTTCGCGCGTGCCGTCAACCGGGACCGGATCCGGGAGTGTGAAATGATCGGTATTCCCTTGAATGATTTTGTCGCCCTGAGCCTTGCAGCCATGCAGGACATCAGCGACGACCTCGGCCTGTGAAAGGACGTCCATGTCGCAGCTTTTTCTGTTTCTGATCATGTTCCTGGGCGGTGCGGCCGCGACGATTCAGCCGTCCATCAACGCGCGGCTGGCCCAGAAGATCGGTGTCATCGAAAGCGCCACGGTCTCCTTTGCCGTGGGAACCCTGGCCCTGGTGCTGCTTGCCCTGACCGTGAGCCCGGGCAGTTTCCGGGGCCTTCCCGAGGCGAAAAGCTGGGAACTGACGGGCGGTTTTCTGGGCGCTTTTTGTGTGGCCATCACCACCCTGGTCGTCCCGCGCATCGGAACCCTGGCGACCATGGCGACGCTGATTTCGGCCCAGCTGATTATCGGGATGGTGCTGGATCATTTCGGCCTGTTCGGCCTCCGGGGCGCACCGCTCACTCCCCGGCGGATCGTCGGCGCGGTTGTGCTGGTGGCCGGGGTTTACCTGATTCTGAAACGATAGCCACTGTTCCGGACAGCCGGGGGATTCAGAAAACAATAAAGGAGGTTTTCAATGGGAGCCAGGAAATTATTGATGATTGTCGGTGATTTTGTAGAGGATTATG
>JBEPXL010000311.1:0-4895 GCA_041641935.1 Desulfobacteraceae bacterium
TCCATGGACAGGATGAAGTGGATTCGGATAGAGAGAACTGTAAACGAGATAATGATCCGTCACGGTTTTTCCGATCTATCCCTGCGCATTGGCAACTTCTCCCTGGATTCCATGCCGTTTTTTGTACCTCTCCAGTAACAGTTCCCTTGCCACTTCATCCCGCAGGAATTTTGGCAGAATCACCGCAAAGCAGAAATAGAGAAAAAGCAGATCAGAATATTCCCTGCTGACAAAGCTGCCGGCAACACAGAATGCGACCAGTCCGGCCATCAGCGCACGTGCATGAAGTGACAGCCATGAATCGCCAATCTGTCTTGCACGCCACCAGGTAACAAGAAGCGAGAAAAATGCCGTTAAAATCATCAGCATAAATGTGATCAACCCTGTAAAGCCAGCCTCTGCACCCACCTGAAACCACGTACTGTGGGTAACCGTATCTCCCGGGTTGATTTCATAATGCGCCCGCGCCCGGACATAATTTCCCCACCCGACACCGGAGAATGGATGATCCTGCATCATCATGTAGGCAAGTCTCCAGTTCCATACCCGTTCAGCACCGGTATATTCCGTTCCTTCATGAGGATTTTCTTCTCCGGTCCAGGCATCTTCCGCTGTATCCGAAGCATCAAAAATAGAGCGGATCTGATTAACATAACTGTCTGGTGCATAGACCGACAGTATGGCAATCAGTACCGCTCCTACTGCTACCATTCTGATCTTATGTCGTTCCGTGAGCAGCAGAACCAATGTTGCGGCGGCGGCTCCAAGAAACCCACCACGGGAAGATGTAATTGTCAATACCATCAGAGATGATAAAGCAGCACCAATATGAAACAGTCTTTCTTTCAATTTTTTACTGCAGATCACAGCAACATAGAAAAGCGGAATTGCCATCGCCAGCGCAAGTGCCCAGTCGTTGGAATCCCCAATCCAGCCACCGGTTCCTTTTACAGCATACCATCTTCCTTTTGTCTGAGTTTCAACCAGGTTTTTCAGAACATTGTAATAGAAACTGAAAACAGTGGTATAAAAAAGAAGCTTATAATCTTCTCTCTTCAGCACAACCCAGACCGTAAGAAAACATACCAGAGCAATTTTGTTAAATTCCGATTGCCGCTTTGCAGCCAGCCCCATATCTTCAGCAGCAAAAAAGGAGAGATTGGCAAACAGGATAAACAGAATCAGCACAAAGAACTGCTTCGGGAAAAAAATTCTGACCTGATCCTGATTGATCATCAGGCTGACCATTGCAATGCCGGCGGCAAGCTTTGCCATGGGAATCGAATAAAACAGGGATGCAGACGTTTGAGGATTAATGATGGAACTGGAAAAATACAAAGCAATCGCAACCACAGGACGACGGAAACCAATGACAGCGGCAGCCCCATATACTGCAAGGAAAATAATGGTCAGGACTCCATGATGAAAAAAAATGTTCCCGATGATCCTTAAGATTGTTGATGGATCCATAAGCGTTCAGATAACTCTAACTGCTGAAAAAACGATGATACACTGTTTTTACGGTGGTGATATGCCGTTCTATGGAAAACGACGTTATGGCTTTCTGATGACCATTTACCGCCATTTTCTTCAGGCTGACGGGATCATGAATGAGATATTCCACAGCAGACGCCATAGCTGATCCATCACCCGGCGGCACGATCAGACCATCATGCCTGTCTTCAATAATTTCTGCCGGTCCGCCGCCCTGTGTGGCGATGACGGCTTTTTTCAGAGCCATCGCTTCGATGATGACTCTCCCGAATGGTTCCGGGGCAGTTGAAGCATGGACAATAATATCACACGCATCCATAACAGATGCCACATCGGATCGATGTCCCAGAAATCTGACATGATCCCCTATGCCGAGATCAATTGCCTTCCGTTCAAGGGTCTGTCGGAAGAATGGCTTATTGTCCGGGGCATCCCCTGCAATCAGGATCATGGCATGCTGATGTTCCAGCACCTGCCTGCACGCATCCAGAAAAACAGCATGGCCTTTCCACGGAACCATACAGCCGACCATGCCGATCACCGGCGTTGCGCGGGGCAGATTCAGTTCCACTGCAATACGTGAACCATCTGCACGACTGGCAAAAACATCTGCATCCAGGCCCTCATAAACCACCGTGACGCGATTGCCGGGAACGCCCATTGCGGTAACGGTCTCTTGAATGAATTCCGATACCGGCATAAAATGATCCACCATTTTCGCCAGCAGAGATGAAGTACCACCAACATACTCCGGCCCGCGTACATGCACCACACAGGGCACGCCTGCCAGTTTTGCACCGATTATGCCTGCATCGTTGATAAGGGTTCCGTTGTTCAAATGTACCAAATCAATGCGGTGATGTCGAATATATTTCGCAACCTGAAGGGAATAAACAAATCCGCTCGACAGCATATCCAGCAGAAAAGCGGCATTTCCCGCCCTGTGCCGGAAAACGGACTGAAGCGTTTTTTCAAGCCGGGAATGGGGTCCGTACAGCCGTTTCCGGGGCAGCACACCGACCCGTCTGACAGCACCACCGGGACGTATCAACATCTGTGGATAGGCGGTAAGGACATGAAATTCCCAGGCGGATGTACCGGAGATGCCTTCCAGAAAGGATGCCAGACTGGTCAGTGCGCCGCCAAACCCGAGACCGCATTCCAGTACCAGAATCCGCTTCACGATTCGGCAACTTTCTGCATCAGATGCCGGTGATGAAGAGCGGACGTATACCAGTCGAACCGCTGGATATTGGCCTGTCCACGCTGTCTGTACTGATCCCGCACTTCTTCCGAGGACAGCATCTGAAGGATGCCGCCCGCAAGTGCGCTTTCGTTCGCCGCATCGACCATTATGGCAGCCTGCCCTGTGACCTCCGGAATACTGGCGGCACTGGAAGAGACGACCGGTGTTCCCATTGCCATAGCCTCCAGCGGGGGAAGGCCGAATCCTTCAAACAGAGAAGGGTAGACAAATACCTCCGCCCCCTGATAGAGGGCATCCCGAACGGGATTGGCGATAAAGCCGAGAAGGGTTACGGACTTTTCGATTCCTGTCTCCCTGCATATCCTTTCATACCGGTCCCGGACCCGCTCCTGTATGCCGCTGACGACCAGAAAGCTGTCCGGTCTTTCCTTCAGAACATACCGGAAGGCTTTCAGAATACCTTTGGTGTTTTTCCATGCGCTCTCTGCGCCGAGAGAATAAATGAAGCGTTTCTTTACAATTCCCTGATCTGCAAGAAAACGGCGCGCTTCATCCGGGCTTTCATATCTCTGTTCCGGAAGTGAAGCACCATTATAAATCACAGCAATCTGATTCTCCGGATAGCCCAGAACCTGATGAATACGGTCTGCCGAAAAACGGCTGACAGTGATCACCTGATCCGCAAACTTCCGCAGAAGAAACGGGGTTATACTGCAGAGATAAAAGCGCTCCAGCGGATCGGAAAAAGTGACCTTCTCCTGGAGAAGGGTATCATGAACCGTCACGATCTGAGGCATCCCCCGCAGGGGAAAGGCCCTGTTTGCCGGTGACCAGAACAGATCCATATCGCTGTACTTCCGTACGGCATCGGGCAAGGCATACCAGTCCCAGATATTGACCCGGCTTCCCCTCGGGGCACTGACCTGCTGCCAGGTCAGTTGAACCGGAAGGCTTCCGGAGAAGACATCATGACGGGGCGGATTTTCGGTAAAGAGAATGAACTGATCGTCCGGCGCGGGCCAGTTTTCCAGCAGGGATAACAGATAGGAGGCCATTCCCCTGATCTCCGGGAGCGTAATCGTGCGGGCATCAATTCCGATTCTCATATATTCAGCCCCTGTTTCTCCGGAGATAATCAGACAGATTCATTCCGCTCCTGTTGAATGGCATTCCGGGAGGGAAAAAAACCGGCAAAGAATGTCCAGCGCTGTTGCAGCCCGCTCTTTCCATGCATGTTCCCTTGACGCTGTTCTGCGTTTATCCATTTCTTTTTCCGGCTCCAGCAATGCTTTCTGTATAGCTTTTTCAAAGGCTTCCGGACCATCTGCAATTTCGACAAAAGGAACAAGGGCCGGATTCATTGCCACATTCGTCGTCACCACCGGCAGCCCTGTTGCCAGATAATCATACAGTTTAATGGGGTCCAGTGTCCTGGTCAAGGCATCCACCTTGTGGGGCAGAATACAGACATCGGCCTGCGCGACGGCCGGGGCGGCTTCGTGGTACGGCAGCGGACCCGGCAGGTGGACATTGGAAAAGTGCCGCAGGGGGCGAATCAGTTCTTCGGGACATACCACCGGTCCGATGAGAAATATCTGCCATTCCGGATGGCGTTTCGCGATGGCTGCAATCAAGCCGAAATCGACCCGGTCTGTAATCTGCGAGAGATAAACCAGCTTTGCTCCTGAAGAAATTCCCTGATACACCGGATGTGAAGGCGCATCCGGTGCAGCGGGCTTAAAAACATCGATATCCGTCGCATTGGGCAGATGATATACCCAGGGACCGAATTCCGCTGCTCTGCGGCAGAGTTCTTCGGAGACGCCGAAAACAACATCGGCACGTTTCAGAAGGGCTTCCTGCTGAGAAGCAAGCCGCTCTCCCTGCCTGCGCGGTAAATGAGACGGAAACGCAGCAACCCAGTCATCGGTCCAGTCATATACAATCAGTTCCGCTCCGGTGATGAATTCATCCAGAAGTTCTACCTGTGAAGGATGATACAGCCAGAGGACATACTGCTTCATTTCCAGTTTCTGGAGTTTTCTGCGGATTGCATGGCTGTGGTACTGCCGGTTCCAGTTCCGGATTCTTTGGGAGGAGCGCTGACCGGGCAGCGGCAGGATTGATGTGAACAGATGAAAGCGGGAATCATGCATGTACGATTTCCCGCGCATGGCCCTGCGATAGCGCTGTC
>JBEPXL010000312.1:0-4872 GCA_041641935.1 Desulfobacteraceae bacterium
GCTCTTCCGATCTATCAAGAATGTACTGCCGCAGGCTCTCGACAGAATCGAAATCCGAAATCTGTACCTTGCTGAACCGGGACGCCAGCCCGATTTCGGACCGGGCCATGAGCCAGTTGGAGAAATGGTTCCGCAGGGCGTGATAGGCGACGGGTTCGTCGGGTATATCCGGCAGAATCCGCTCCAGGGTCCGCAGGTTCCGGGCCCGGCCCACCTCCGTCCGGTCCTTCAACCGGAAGACCATGTCGCCGAAGCCGAGGTATTCCTGAAAAAAGGCTTCCATCTCATGAAACAGTTCCGGTGAATTCTTGTCGATAAACACCGCCTGAAGCTGTTCTGCCTTTTCCAGATTGCGGGGGTCGGAACTGAGCAGGAGAAGGGGAAGATAGGGAATGGTCTGCTTGACGCGCTTCAGCAGCTGAAACCCGGCATCATCGGTCATGATGCAGTCTCTGGGAAACCGGGTATCAGAAATGATGCCGAAGACATAGGGCTGGTACTCCCGGAACAGTTCCCATGCCTCTTCATAGTTTTCCGCCACCAGGATTTTGGGCCGGGCCCGCATCTTGAGCAGCTTGTGTTCTTCATTGAGGCTGTCTTCCAGCACCGAGAGGGTCTGGTTGACCACCACCTTGTAGATCAGGGGCAGAAAAAAGGAGCGGTACAGGGGGGAGTCCTCCACCAGAATCAGCACCCGCACCATGGCCGTTTTCGTATCCGCCGCCACATTGATCCGGTCCTCCACGCTCTTGATCAGGGCCAGGAGCAGGTCCGAATCACCGGACCAGATAAACTCCTTGTCCACAACGCTGCAGATGTTTTCCTCGTCGGGAATGTCCGTGGTGCTGTGGGCCAGAAGAATCACCGGCAGGTTCGGATGAATGGACTTGATCTTCATCACCAGTTCATAGGTGTCCATGTCCTCCAGATTGGGCATGGTAATCACCAGATCGAACCGCCGCCGGTTGAGGGCCTCCAGTGCCTCTGCCGCAGAGGTCGCCTTGATGAGCCGGGGCGGGCGGCTCAGGTTGAGCCCCCGGTATTCGTGGATGATCCTGGAGGTGAGGCTGCCGTCCTCTTCCATGATGAAGGCGTCATAGGGCGTGGAAACCAGAAGGATGTCCTGGACTTTCCGGGGCATCAGCTCGTGAAACACCTTGATGTGGGCCTCAAGGTCACCGCTGGCCAGTTGATCGGACATGCAGCGAGTGTCAGAACTCATAGCATCCTTCTTTTGCGGCATTGCAGGGTTGGGATTCCGTTCGGGCGGAGCGGGACCGGCGCCCGTCCCGTGCCGGTAGCGGGTCAGATGGCAAGGGTCCGGAAATGCTGCTGGGCCCGCTCCAGGGCGTCGGGGTCGTCCACGCCCATGGTTTCCGTTTCATCCGCCGTCAGGGCATACCCGACCGTCAGGCCGTCTTCGGTCATGTATTCGGCAATATCGGTGAGAAAGTATTCCTGAATCTCCACCATTTTTCCCGCCCGCTCCTTGAGAACGATCTGGGGTCGGGATTCGAGCACCGGCAGGTATTTTGCCAGCGTGTCGGGACGGGCCGCATAGATCCCGGCGTTGCAGATCCGGAGTTCCTGCTGCCGTTCTTCCGGATAGTCCTTCCAGTATTTCCACTCGGTGATCCGTTTCACCTGATCCCCTTCCGTCTCCAGCACACCGTACCGGCGCTTGTTTTCCGGAACGAACCCCAGCACCGCCAGGGGATGATGGTCGAGCTGCGCCAGAAGATTCCGGTAGGTTTCCGCCCGGACAAAGGGAACATCCCCCATGGTGATGAGCATCCGGTCACACTCTCCGGCCTGTTCCGCGATAAACGCCTTCGCCGCCAGAAGCGCACCGCCGGTCCCGTTCAGTTCCGGCTGGTGAAAATACTGGAGGTCCATCCCTTCCGTCGCGGCCTTTACGTCTTCACTCCGGTAGTTGACGATCACGGCCTTGGGACCGGCCGGAATGGACCGGAGAATGTAGACCAGAATGGGATACCGTCCTTCAAAGGGGGACTGTTCCGGAACCAGGGGAAGAAGGGTCTTGTTGCCGTCATAGGCTTTCATGCGGCTGCCGCGACCGGCGGCCATCACCACCGATGCCACAGGAGATTCGTTTGCCATGTTGCCTCCGCGTTCTGTATCCTGTTATCGATTCTCCGTGATCCAGTTTCAGTGATCACGGATGCACATTCGGGCATAATCCCGCATCCTGGGAAGCTGTCAGAGGATCAAAAGCCCGGTGCTGTAAAACTATAGTCCCAGCCGTTCCTTGAGGGAATCTTTCAGTTCCATAAGCTCTGCGGGAACGGCTTGATGATCCACCTGCCAGTCCGCCACGGACTTTGCCAGATCGGTATCCATGACATCATTCCCGGCATACCGCTGATTGAACAGGAAACCGCGGATCGAACGGAATATCTCCTTTCCGGAAAACCATTCTGTCCACGTTCCGTCGTTCAATGAATCCTGGTACCTGCTGGAAGCCGACTGAAGACCAGACGTGATAGCCGATTCATTCTGTACATGAGCAACCTGTCCGGGCAGATTATTCCACCATCCCCGGGCGGTTTTGATATAGTCTTCCGCATCCTGAAGGGAATTGATGTGTACGCTTTTCGGATGATCCGGAAAAGTCCCTGTCAGGCGTTCATGAAAATTTGAGAGCAGTTCCCGGCAGGCCATCCACCAGACCATCTGTCGGGCCACCTGTTCTGCATGGGCCTGAATGGCCTGGCGGCTTCTCTGATGACGCCGGTTTTCCCGGCATCCCGCCAGTGCCGGCCAGTCGAGAAGGAAATTTTCAATTTCCAGACATTCCGGACGATAGATCACCAGATTAGCGGAAGGATGTTTCCACCGCGCCCGGTTGGAAGGCTGAAAATCCCGGTCTACAAAACCAAACACATGTTCATGTCCTTCTTCCCGAAGGTGGGAAACGACTGCTGTAACATTTGCGTGATTCCCCGCGATCAGGAAATGAAACAGCTGGTCATCCGGCTGCCAGATTCGCTGCAGATACTCTTTGGTCAGCCGGTCTTCGACCCAGAGTACCGCAGGTCGGACGGAGAGCAAAGCATCGAGCTGAGAGACTGTTGTCATACAGTTGATACTTCTTCAGCTTTTTCCATGGGATTCAAGTAGATTCTCGGATCACGCTCCGGAAGCAGAGTAAAGCGTTCATAGCTGTATACTGAGTCTAAAACCTCCTGGGAATGGGACGCGCAAATAATTTGAGTTCCTTGATTTACTTCTCGAAGCACCCGGAGAATGGTTCTGTGCCACGCGGAATGAAGATGCAATTCTGGTTCGTCAATAAATATAATATCCTCCGCTTTGTTCTTTCGGATATGCTGTCCGATCAGGGTCAGAACTTCAATTTCCCCTGAACTGAGATGATCCAGTGGAACCGGATATTCCATCCGGCCTTCCAGAAAAATATCAAACCCTTCTGCTATATCTTCACTGACCCTTCTGGCGACAAATTTTTCCCGGCGGTCTGGATAAAAAAACCGCCACATCCGGTTCAGTTGTTCATAGGCATCTTTTTCTTCATTGAAAATAGTCAGTTGAGATCCTTCAAACGCTTTTGACGCCGTCAGATTGACCAGATACTGCTTGAGCAGCCACAGGCGGTTTTCTTCTGTCTCAGAAGGACTTTTCCCTTTTTTGCCCAGATTAACGGAAACACTTCCGACCAGTCTGGGAGCACGCCATGAACTGAAATAGTCAACCTTCATCTCTTCGGCAAACTCGAATCCGGATTCCGAGGTGAGGGTTGCTGCTATTTCCTGATTGTGGTACACCAGCACCGCTTTGATTTCAAAATCCTCCGCCCCTTTCCGGATATAATCGGATAGCTTCATCTCTTTCCGGCGCTGGATCAGGTGTCCCTGATTCAGAAGCAGAAGACAGGCTTCCAGGACACTCGTCTTGCCGCAACCGTTGGGACCGGCCAGAACAACCATGTCCAGCGGTTCCTCACTGCCGGGGTAGGTGAAATCCAGATGAAGCTCATTGATTCCCCAGAAGTTCCGGATATGAAGCTGTTTGATTCTGAGATCCGTCAAGTCAATACCATCTGTATGAAATTGCAGGAAATGACAGCTGGTCATTCCTCATGATCAATATCAAAGACATAAGAAGAATCCGATCCGGTGTCAAGGCGGAAGCGACAGCGCCTGGCGCAGGCCCGGCCTCTGCAGGGGAATTCCACCACTCAGAGACATTCCCCGGCGGCTCTCAATGCGACCATCAGCACGGAAATTCCCGAGGGTGTCATGCCGTCGATGCGGGAGGCCTGTCCCAGGGACGCGGGACGGATGGCGGTGAGTTTCTCCCGCAGTTCATTGGAAAGGCCGTGTACGCCGCTGTAGTCGAATCCTTCCGGAATCCGCATCCGCTCCAGATGTCTGAACCGTTCGATTTCCCGGTTCTGGCGCTGGATATAGCCTTCGTACTTGATTTCGATCTCCACCTGCCGGATCACCTTCGGCGACAACGGCGCCGGACAGGGAGCCAGATTGTCCACCGCGCTGTAATCGAGTTCAGCCCGTTTGAGCAACTGCTCCAGACGGATCCCGTTGGTGATGGGTGCTGCGCCCCTGCCTTCCAGATAGGCATTCACGTCGGCAGAAGGCTTGATTGTCGTGCCTTTCACCCGTTCGATTTCCCGCTGAATCTGCCGCCTCCGGTCCGCCACCTCCTTTACGGTATCGGCATCGATCAGTCCCAGTTCGTGGCCGATGTCCATCAGCCGGAGATCGGCGTTGTCCTCCCGGAGCATGAGCCGGTATTCGGCACGGGAGGTAAACATCCGGTACGGTTCGCGGGTTCCCCTGGTGACCAGATCATCCACCATCACTGCCATGTATG
>JBEPXL010000313.1:0-4870 GCA_041641935.1 Desulfobacteraceae bacterium
GGGGCATCCCACCGTCGAGAAGATCCACCAGCAGGTCAGGATCACTTTCCCCACCACCAGTCTGGCGACCGTCTACAAAACCGTTACGCTCCTGAAAGAACTGGGAGAAGTACTGGAACTCGGCTTTGCCGGGGAAAGCAGCCGGTACGATGGGAATAAACCCTATCCCCACCCCCATGTTGTCTGCATGAAATGCCATACCATCATTGATCCTGAACTGGACTGTTTCAAGCATCTGACCAGAGAAATCACGGAGGAGACAGGCTACGAGATTGTGAATCACCGTCTCGATTTTTTCGGTTTCTGTCCGGAATGTCGCAAGCATCCGTAGAACCGCAAAAAAATTTACCCCTTCAAGGAAAATAATTATCAACAGATAATTAAAGTTAAAATAATGAGGGCGGCAATACGCCGCCCATATCTGCGGTACAGCGCAGCAACCGTAACCTTATCACCAAAGGAGTTCATGTTTTGAAAAGCGTCAAAGGAACACAGACCGAGAAGAATCTGCTGACGGCATTTGCCGGTGAATCCCAGGCCCGGAACCGCTACACCTATTTCGGCAAAGCCGCCCGGAAGGAAGGCTTTGTCCAGATTGCCGACATTTTTGAGGAGACCGCCAATCAGGAAAAGGAACACGCCAAGCGGTACTTCAAGTTTCTGGAAGGGGGAGAGGTCGAAATCCAGTGGCCGTTCCCGGCCGGTGTCATCGGCTCTACACTGGAAAATCTGAAAGAGGCGGCCGCCGGTGAAAGGTATGAGCATACGGAAATGTATCCCGGTTATGCCAAAGTGGCGCGCAATGAAGGCTTTGAAGCCGTTGCAATGGTGTTTGAAGCGATCTGTGTGGCGGAAAAACAGCACGAAAAGCGCTACATTGAACTGGCCGGAAATCTCGAAGCGGACCGGGTATTCAAACGGGACCAGAATGTGGTCTGGCGCTGCCGGAACTGCGGGTATCTGCACAGCGGAAACGAAGCCCCGCAGATGTGCATCGCCTGCGCCCATCCGCAGGCCCATTTTGAACTCCTTGCAGAGAACTGGTAATCCTGCGGGAAACCAGTGACGGACGCTGACATGGTCTGCTGTACAGGAGCGTCCGTCTGAACAACTCCTGCGAACATGCCAAGACAGGCCGGCGGAATTCGTCCCCGGCCTGTCACTGTGTCTTCCGTGCTACCGGAACTTCTCGATCGCCCGCCGGAATCCCGGCATGGCATTGGTGATGGTGGCATCTTCCACACAGAAGGCAAGCCGGAAATGGCCCGGTCCTCCGAAGCCGGAACCGGGAACGGCCAGAATCAGTTCCTCCTGCAGGGCCCGGACAAATTCCACATCATCGGGAATGGGACACCGGGGAAAAAGATAGAAGGCCCCCGGCGGCGTAACGAACTCATAGCCGCAGTCGGCCAGCCCTTCACACAGCAGCTTCCGTTTCCGGTCATAGGCCGCCACATCCACCGTCGCTTCCTTCAGATTCGCCACTGTCCGCTGCATCAGGGCCGGGGCATTGACGAACCCCAGAATCCGGTTCGCCAGAATCATCCCCGACAGCAGATCGCTTTTTGCTGACGCCGCCGGATTGACGGCAATGTAGCCCAGCCGTTCCCCGGGGATGGACAGATCCTTGGAAAAGGAGGTGGCCACAATGCTCTCGGGGAACGCGGACAGAATACTTCCCACTTCCACACCGTCGTAGACGATCTTCCGGTAGGGTTCATCGGAAATCAGGTAGATGGTCCGGTTCAGTTCCCGTCCTTTGTCCGTCAGCAGCGCTCCCAGATCCCGCAGGCTTTCCGCGGAATAGACCTGTCCGGTCGGGTTGTTGGGCGAATTGATCAGCACCGCCTTGGTCTTTTCCGTGATGGCTGCGCCGATGGCGGCGATATCCAGAGTAAAGTCCGGATTCGTGGCAACGGTCTTCAGAACGCCGCCGTGGTTGTCACAGTAGGCGCCGTATTCCACAAAAAAGGGCGCAGGTGTTATGACCTCGTCTCCGGGATCGAGAATCGTCTTGAGGGTCACGTTCAGGGCGCCGGCCGCGCCGCAGGTCATGACGATTTCATCTCCGGTGATCGTAACGCCGTGGTCCCGGACCACCATTTCCGCCACGGCCTGCCGGACGAACGGATAGCCCGGATTGGGCATGTAGCCGTGGTCCTTTGCCGCTTCCGATTCCACAACCGCTTTCAGTGTCGCTTCAAAGGCCTCCGGCGGCCTCAGATTGGGATTGCCGAGGCTGAAGTCAAAGACATTCTCCGCCCCGTGCGCCGCCTTGAGCCGTGCCCCTTCTTCAAACATTTTCCGTATCCAGGAGGATTTGGCAATCACCGCCTCAATCTTCTTGGCAATAGTCATACAGCAGGACCTCCGGGTGTTTCAGGTGTTTCAGGTTACACAGGAATATACCATGAGCGGGCAGGAGAGCACCCCTTTCCCGCGTCTGTTCCGCACCGTGTCAGCGGAATGACCTTGTTTACGCCGATTCCACCGACTTGACTTCCGGAATCTCTTTTTTCAGCACCTGTTCAATGCCGTTTTTCAGTGTCATCTGGGACATGGGACATCCGGCACAGGCCCCCTGGAGGCGTACCCTGACCAGGCCCGTTTTTTCGTCCACATCCACCAGTTCCACATCCCCGCCGTCTTTCTGCAGCGCAGGTCTGACTTTATCCAGTGCTTTCTGTACTCTGTCTTTCATGACAATCTCCTTTCAATGTGTTCGAAACAGGTTTCTGTCATTCTTTTGTCATATTCAGTAAATATAAGCACCATCGAAATCCTGTCGAATGATATCTTTGGACCGGAAAATGAACTGCGACTGAAAATTCTGTTCCGTCTGTCCCCGTTTCTGTGATATTGGAAGCGGGCTGATCGGTAAATGAATACAGAACCACACAGGCGTTCTGCGCAGGAACAGAGATGACTCTCCTGCGCCGGACGCCTTTTTCAAGGAGTCGATATGGTACAATCACAACCCACCGGTGGAAACCAGAACTATGACGTCATTATTGCCGGCGGCGGTCCGGCCGGACTGTTTGCCGCCTATTATCTGGGGGAGCACGCGAACCTCCGGGTTCTTCTGATCGAAAAGGGAAAGGGCCCCCTGCGGCGGAACTGTCCCATCAGCGAATCCCGTCAGTGTATCGCCTGCAGGCCCTGCAACATTCTTTGCGGCATCGGCGGGGCCGGGCTTTTTTCCGATGGAAAACTCAATTTCATTCCCAAGCTCGGTAAAACCGACCTGACCCAGTTCATGTCCCGCACCAGCGCCCAGGAACTGATCGATGAAACCGAGGGAATTTTCAACCGGTTCGGTATGGATGGACCGGTGTATCCCACCAACATGGAAGCTGCCAAAAAGTACCGGAAGGATGCCAAAAAGTACGGTATCGACCTGCTGCTCATCAAGCAGAAACATCTGGGAAGCGATGCCCTGCCGCAGTATATCGCCGACATGGCCGAACATATCAAATCCAGCGGCGTTACCTTCCGCACCTCCGAAGAGGTCCGGGATGTCATGGTGGACAATGGCGCGGTCCGGGGGGTGGTCACAGATCAGGGGGAATATTATGCGCCCAGTGTCATTCTGTCACCGGGCCGGGTCGGGGCGGACTGGGTCGGGCGGCTGGCCCGCCGGTACGGCATCGGACTGACCCACCGGGGCATCGAGGTGGGCGTCCGGGTGGAAGTGCATAACGACATTCTCCAGGATCTCTGCAGCGTCATCTATGATCCGACCTTTTTTATCCAGACCCGGAAATACGACGACCAGACCCGGACCTTCTGCACCAACTACGGCGGTTTTATCGCCCAGGAGAACTACAGCAACTTCGTCTGTGTCAACGGCCATGCCTACCGGGACCGGAAGTCGGAAAACAGCAACTTCGCCTTTCTGTCCAAGGTGATCCTGACTGAACCGGTGACGGACAACCAGGCCTACGGAGAGGCCATCGGCAATCTGGCCTCCCTCATCGGCGGCGGAAAGCCGATTCTGCAGCGGTTCGGCGACCTGAGACGGGGACGGCGGAGCACCTGGAACCGGATCAAAAAAGGCTACATTGAACCCACCTTCCGGGATGTGGTCTGCGGAGACATTGCCATGGCCCTGCCGGAACGGATACTGACCAACATCGTTGAAGGACTGACCCAGCTCAATCTTGTGGTTCCCGGTGTCTCCAACGATGAAACCCTTCTGTATGCCCCGGAGATCAAGTTCTTTGCAACACAGATCGAAACCGGCGGTGATCTGGAGACAAAAATCCGGGGACTCTATGTGGCCGGGGACGGACCCGGTGTGGCCGGAAATATCGTTTCCGCCGGAGCAACGGGACTGATTCCGGCCCGGGCCATTGTCAAGAAAGCGGGTTAGCTTCGTCCGGTCAACCCTTCCCGCGCCGCCCGGATTTCCGCCACCACCTGCCGGGCCGCTGCTTTCGGATCCTGGGCGTCGCGGATGGGCCGGCCCACCACCAGATAATCAGAGCCGTTCCGGATCGCCTGTTCCGGGGTCGTTACCCGCTGCTGATCATCTTTGCCGATCCCTTCCCAGGCCGGACGGATCCCCGGCGTCACCGTCAGAAAATCGCTGCCCACGGCCTCTTTGATCCGTCCGGCCTCCTGACCGGAGCAGACCACCCCGGCGCATCCGGCCGCGCGGGCATCCGCCGCACGGCGGACCACCAGGCTGGAGAGGTCATCACAGAACTCCTCCCGGTAACCGGCGGAGCGGAGATGATCCTTTGATACGCTGGTGAGGACCGTCACGCCGAGTACCCCGACCTTGCCGCCGCTGCCGTCCACCGCCGCCCGGAGCATGTCGGGGTTTTCACCGCAGTGGACGGTGGCAAAGGCGACGCCGAGATTCGCA
>JBEPXL010000314.1:0-4866 GCA_041641935.1 Desulfobacteraceae bacterium
CAATCACCTTGCGGGTGGTGGAGCTGTCTTCCACCACAAGAATCTTCTTCTTCTCTTCTCCTGCATCGGGCTGCGCCCCGCCTTCCGCTGACTCCTTTTTCCGGGCCGATTCGAGTTCCTGTTCGAAGGCCGATGTGGTGGCGTCCATGGCCATGTGATTGACCAGCGCCCGCAGCTGCTCGGTAAAAATATCCTTGTCCGGGGCAAGCTTGACCGTCTTGTGAAAAAGGTTCAGGGCCTCTTCCCAGTGTTCCAGATTGAGATGGGCGATACTCAGAAAGTAGTGGGCGTTGATGTTCTTCTCCCGGCTGATGACCCGCATGTACCGTTCAATGGCCTTGTTGAGAATATCCGGGTCCGCCTCGCCCAGGGAGCCGAAAAAGCTGTTGTGGATGAACAGATGGGACTTGCAGTAGGGGCACTGAATATCCTTGATCGCCAGGGGAAACCAGCAGAAGGGGCAGTGGCGGATCTGCCTGGCGTCACCGATCCGCTCCCTGGCCATGCTGAATTTTTTGGCCTCTTCCACAATTTCGGGGTCTTTGGGAGCGAGTTTGCTCGCGTTGGTGATGGCGTTTTCCAGCGCCTTTACATTGACGGTAATGCGCGCATACCAGAACCAGCCCTTGGGGTGGCGCGGGTTTTCCTTGAGAAATTCGGCGATGATCTTCTGGGCCTCCTTGAAATGGTGACCTTCGGCCAGACGGACCGCCTGCCCGAGGAGATCGTCGCTGCCGCTTTTGATCCGTTCGTCTTTCAGCTTGGAGGCTTCCAGCAGAATGTGCATGAGGGAAGAATCGATGGTCCGTTCCCGGTTATGGATGCCCTGAATCTCGATTTCCGCATTGTCCCAGCAGAGGATGGCAATGGCCGCTTCTTCGCCGTGCTCGCCGTCATCGTTTTCCGCGTCGATCAGTTCGCCGTTGTCGAGATACAGATAGCCCACACGCCCCTTGGAGCGAATCCGCAGGGTCAGGGTCTTCTGCTCGACTTCCACGGCCTGCAGGAAGTTGGCCAGGGTAAAACCGTGAATGTAGCCCTTGGACTTTTCGGTAAAAACCTGGGAAACCTTCTCTTTGAGATCCTCGATTTCAAAGGGTTTTTCGATATAGTACATGACGCCCTTCTGTTTCAGGCGTCTGGCGATCTCCGGTGAACCGAACCCCGTCATCACGATGATCGGAATATTCCGGTAGTTTTTACTCATGTAGGAAAGCAGTTCGTAGCCATCCATCACCGGCATTTTCAGATCGGTCAGGACGAGGTCGACTTTGTTCTCGTTGAGGGACTGAACGGCCTCTTTGCCGTTTTCGGCAGGTATGACGCGAATATCTTCACCATTGGATTCCAGCGCCTCCGTCGCCAGGCGAAGTATTACCTGTTCGTCATCTACCACAAGAATTGTTTTCAACGTATTACACCTCGATCAGTCGTATGGGACGGACGCCCCGGCACACAATCCGACGCTGTGGAAGCCGGTACTGAAAAAAAAGGAAATAAGCCATCTGCGGTCTGCCGAAGCCGGCAGGCTTCCTGACTGAAGGAACGCGCGGCATGTTGCATTCGAAAAGAAATATCTCCGTCGGAACATGGCGGGGAAATCGTTTGCTGCAGATACGGTAAAAACCAGCTGATTTTCAAACGTATCTCCCTTAATTTCGGAATCTTGAATATATAGTTTATTTCCTGCAGAGTCAAGAGAATAGACCGCTCCCCTTTCCCCGTACCGCTGTACCCGGCGGGATGCAATGAGACAGGGACCGGTTCACGAATCTTCCGGCTGGTTGATGTTCTCCATTGCCTCCCGGGCCGCCTCCCGGACTTCGTCGGGATAGTCCCCTCCGGCAACCGCCCGGAGCCGGTCCGTCTCCGCCGGGGTTCCGGCCTCGCCGATCACATAGAGAAGATCGCCCCTGACCGTATCTTCCGCTGCCGGAAACCGTTCCCACAGCAAAGATACCAGTCGTTCGGCCAGGGCATGATCCGCTTCGGCCAGGGTTTCCACCGTGACCATCGCCCCGAGCCGGACAGGCCATTTTTCATGGGTCAGCAGGTCGACAAAGGCCGGAAAAATATCACCGGCATCGATCATCATTCCGGCCAGATCCGCCGCTTTTCCCTCCTTGATGATCCGCTCCATGGAGGCACTGCTCAGGGATTTCGGATCGCGCCGGACCACCACGTCGAGGATTTCCGCCAGTTTCAGACTGCCCGTCCACCGGGTTCCGTCATCCATAATCAGGGTCGGTACCGCCTGAATCCGGTCGGCTTCGGCCATGTCCGTGAAGAGACTGCCGTCCACGATGGTCAGGTTGATCCGGTCCCCCGCAAGGATGACCGGCAGAAGCTGGCGGATGATCTGCGGACAGTGGGGGCAGGTCTGGGCGACATAGAGCCGGAAATCGACAGGGACCGGAATGGCCTTGAGATCCGTTTGTACATCTTCCGAAACTGCGGGAATGTTCCGGCCCAGTGCATCCAGAAAAGGGGGAAGTTCCAGCCCCAGAGGGACGGCCTGATACCGGAGGCCGGGGGCGACTTCGATGGCCGGATGATCTTCCCCGTCGGCTTTCTCCCGGCGGATCTGAACCGTCGGCGCAAGCCGCGCCAGTTCTTCACAGAATCCGGCCAGTTCATCACTCCGGCTGTCACCGGTCCGGATCAGTCGTATCTCCGCCGTTTCCGGACGACGTTCATTCCATTCAATAATGCGGTTTTCATCCCGTGATGTCATCGGGCTCATGGGGCCTTCCTCTCTTTTCAATTTGCCAGCGGCGAAGTCTCTGCTAAGATGATGACCGCAAAAAGCCACCCAAAGCATTTCATCATAACTGTGAAACATGGTCTGTCAGGCCCGGCGAAACCCGTGATTGTCTGCAGCGGAGACAAGAACGGCAACGCTTCCCGGTGTTCCGGCAGGAAAGGGCAGGAGGGTACGAAATGACGCAGGACAGGGACGATTTTCAGCAGCAGATCACACAACTGGACCGGCAGCGGCTGAAACGCCACCTGCTCTCCCTCAATGAACCATGTTATGAAAGTGAACTGATGCGGCTTGTTTTTCCGGATCTGGACATTCTGCGGATGTCCCCCCTTTCCCTTTACCGGCATCATTTTCTGCTGTTTCACCTTCTCTACCGGCTGCAGGACGAATTCTACCCGGAGGGAAAATACCTGTTCATCCACTGCATGCGAACCTGTCTGGCCGCCTATCCCCCTGCCGGACAGTGTCGCCACTATGATCCCCCGACCGGGCAGTTCTGCGGTGCGGCAGTCGTTACGGAAAAGATGTACTGCCGGTTTCATCTCCGGCAGGTCGGAGAGACGGCGCTGGAGACGCTTTCGGAAAAATTTTTCTATCTGGATCCGGAAAACTATTACAGCCTGGACGAAGAGACAGCCCGGGCCTTTATCAGCGGCGCCTGGGAACTTCTCAGCCGGTATGATGCCTATCAGGAGAGTCTGGCAGTCCTCGGCGTTTCCGCCACGACGGACATCACAGGCGTCAAGCGGCGGTTCCGCCACCTGGCGAAACAGTACCACCCGGACAAGGGGGCCGCCTCTGCCGACAGGTTTTATGAAATCAACCGGGCCTACCGGCTGCTGCTGCGGATACTGCCGCCGTCCCGGTAGGCATCGCTGTCCGGGAGCGGCGGTTCCGTCCGTCTATAGAAGGTTTCCGGCGGTCCGGTTATTCATCCATCTCTTCAAAGTATTCTTTTTCAGCGCCGCATTTGGGGCATACCCAGTCCTCCGGAAGTTCCTCGAACGGTGTGCCCATGGAGATATTGTTTTCGGCGTCTCCCTCAGCCGGGTCGTAGATGTAGCCACAGGGGCATTCCCATTTGTTGGCCATATGACATTCTCCTTACTGGTTCGGGTATTGACAATAATTGCGAAAAGACATGGTACGGTGTTCCGGAAGAAACTCAGCGCGGATAGTTGTCCAGATTCTGAACATAACTGTCAAAATCATTTTCATACAGAAACCGGGAGATCATCTCTCCGACCATATCGGCGGTATCCATCCGGTGCTGGGGTTTCTCGGTCATCCGGCCCTCAAGCAGTCTGGCGTTTTCCACAATCGTGCCCAGGGCATCGGTAGTGATTTCGACTCTTGCGTTGATACGGATCGTTTCTCTTGGATCTTCCATTGTCTCCTGTCCTTGACCGGTTTTGTGATTTCATCTATGGTTTCATCATGGCAGATTTCCTCTGCAATTTCTAACCTTAAATTTATCCCTCTGTTTTGTCAAGTAATTGCATAATGATATTCGGGATATAGACAATAAACAGCAGTCAGGAACGGAAGGAGCATCTCAGATGAACCATGCCAGGGACCTGTCCTTGATTATCCAGTCCCGGATCCCGCTGGTAGTGATCGAAAGCCACGAAGAACAGCGGGTTCTGGAGATGATCCGTCGCCAGTCGGCTGCACTGAAAAAGCCGATGTACAGCTGGACCGTCACCCAGGGACTCAAGTGCCATGACAGGGGCTACATGATGCAGGCCCCGCGCCAGGAAACATGCAAGCCGGAAGCGGTTCTGCCCGAGATACGCAATCACCGCACGCCGGGAATCTATGTACTGTGCGATTTCCACCCTTACCTGGAGAACGCGCCGCATATCGTCCGGCAGATCAAGGAAATCGCCATCGGGAGTGAGCATCTCGGCCACACCGTGATATTTCTGTCGGCCCGGCTGGAACTGCCGGAAGATCTGGTCCACTACAGTGCCCGGTTTGACATGCCCATGCCGGATGCCGGAGCCATTGAGCGGATTATCCGGGAGGAGGCCGATCAGTGGGCCAGAACCCATCAGGGACTCAAGGTGGTCACCCACCGGTCGACACTGAAGAAGCTGGTC
>JBEPXL010000315.1:0-4850 GCA_041641935.1 Desulfobacteraceae bacterium
GCGATAGTCGTGCCGCACATGTCCAGACTTCCGGCCAGAAGCGCCGTTTTCTGGTCTGCCGGGTTGGTAAAGGAAAACACGGTCGCCTCGGACGATTCCGGCAGGAACTGTTCATAGTAGAAGGGCTGAATCGTCTGGGCCGTTTTCCAGGTGCCGAGTTTATAGGGTTCTGCCGCAAAGGACAGGCCGGTGCAGAGCAGCAGGCCCAGCAGGGCCGGAAACAATGTCCGGATGGATATTTCAGGGGATATCATGGAATATTTCCTTTCGGTCGGAAGAGGATCGCAGGGGTTCTCTGCCGGTGAAAAAACCGGCTTTCTCTGTGAAGCAGTTGGACGGAAGATCCGGGTTCCAGTTCATCTCCTTCAGCATTGTCCGGCAGGCGTCGATGCCTTTTCCCCGTCCCTTGCCGGTGTCGGCTTCACCGTCCCTGGGGCTGGCCCCGACTTCGGGGAAAAAGAGGTTGGCGCCGGCCATGAGAGAGGCGGCATGGGGCTCATGGGTACAGTGGGCGTCGGGGACATCGCCCATGACCAGACGGCTGACCGCCACCAGCCGGGCCATTTCCAGTTCCGTTATCATGCCGTACCGGGTCATGGGGGAACCGGGAAAATTGATCCGGCGCATGACACCGCTGTAGGAGGCCCCGTATTCCCGCGCCAGAAACATCCGGTCCGCAATCTCTTCATGACGGTGCTCCGGGCCGACCGGTTCGACGCAGTTCATCCAGCGGATGCCCACATCCCGGAACACCTGAATCGACCGGATTCGCTTTTCCACCTTGAGGGGCGTATCCCGGCCTTCCCCCATCCGGACCGAGTGATAGGCCCCCACAAATCCGGCATCCAGAATCCGTTCCCCTTCCTTGTGGTTAATGTCACGGGTATTGGCCACCAGCGGGGTAGAGACCGCTTTTTTCAGAAGTCTGCCGATTTCCAGCAGCCGTTCAAAGGAGAAGGTTCCGGTCGTCATAATGTTGAGGGCATCGGCTCCCTGTGATTCCGCCAGACGGGCCCAGTGGAGAATCTCTTCTTCACTGAACTCGATCCGGTCGGTAAAGATGCCTGCCTTGTCCGCCAGCGAGCAGAACGCGCAGTTGAGGGGGCATGGTTCCACATTGACGCCGATGTGAAAGTGGTTTTCTCCCTTGTTTTTAAACTGCTGCCGCGACATCCGGTTAGCGGTTTCCATCAGGGCGTAGGTTTCCCTGCTGTGGAGATCGAGACCCATCAGGATGATCGCTTCCTCCCTGTCGATCCCGTTGAAATCTCCCCCCTTTTTCAGAATCTCCTCAATCCGGTTCAATATTTTCCAGCTCATCAAACATTCTTCCTTTTCTTTGTCTGTCGCATGTCCTGTTCCTTATTTCTGCGGCCTGTGAAACCAGGCAGGCGGAACAGGAACCGTTCCGCCCATTTCCGCACCTGCTCTTCAGTCGCCGTCTGCCATGTTTCATCACAGAAGGTATGATCATTTTATGATACATCTGCTCTGTTACATTTCCGTGAGGAACTGGAAAATCCGGTCCGGAAGGCCGGGCAGGTCTTCGTGGCCGAAGTCGGGGTAGAGAACCAGGGATTTTTCCGAGGGGATTTTGTTGTAGGCGGCAAACTGGGTCGAGGGCGGGCAGATGGCATCCATCAGGGCTGCGCCCATCATGACCGTTCCCCGGATCCGCGGGCAGAGATGCTGGACATCGATATAGCCGAGGCGGTTGAAAATGTCGTCCTCCTGCTCGTGGCGGGGATCAAACCAGCGGAAATAGTCCTGCAGTTCACGGTAGGCATTCTCGGCCAGGTCGATTTCCCAGACCCGCTTATAGTCGCAGAGAAACGGGTACACCGGTGCCAGCCGGTGAATGCGGGGTTCCAGGGCGGCACAGGCCAGGGTCAGACCGCCCCCCTGGCTGCTGCCGGTGGCGCTGACACGGTTTTCATCCACATCCGGCAAGGCCATGACAAGCCGGGCCAGTTGGGCCGCATCCAGATACACCTGCCGAAACAGCAGTTTCTCCGGCGGATCATTCAGACCGGTGACAAGATGACCGATTCCGGTGGGGCCTGTGGTTCCGCCGGGATCACGGGAGGCGCCGCCCTGTCCCCGGCAGTCCATTGCCGCCACGACATGACCGGCCGCCACATAGGGAAGTTTGGGCAGCCAGTCCCCCGCATTGCTGCCATACCCGTGAAACATGAGGACAGCGGGACGGGGAGTGGCCGCTTTCTCCCGGGGACGCAGAAAACGGGCGTGAATGCGGGCGCCGCCCACACCGGTAAAATAGAGGTGGAAGCATTCGGCAAAGTCGGTCTGAAATTCAGCCGGTTGCAGTTCCGCCTCCAGTCCGAGATCGTGCATTTCGGCCAGACTGTGTTCCCAGAAGGGATCAAAATCATCGGGACGGGGATTGGTTCCCTTGTAGACTTCCAGGTCTGCCAGCGGCATATCGAACATCAGTGGCATTCTCATTCTCCTTGTGCGCTCAGTACGATTGTGTTATCTGTTGAACCTTTTGGTGATTCAGTATACCATTCTGCAGCATACCTTTTTGGAACAGAAAAGAAAAACATGATCTGTAAAATGATGGAGAATTCGATGGACAAGGAAAGAATTACCGATGAATTTCTGGAAATGGAAATTCTGCTCGATGAACTGCGTCATGGCCGGTGCTGCCACGAGTCCTTTCAGGAACTGCTTGCCCTGTATGAACAGAGACGCAAGTCCGGAGAGGCCGCTTTGCCGGCGGAACCGGTGTGCAGAAAATGACCGCTCTTCTTTTCCATCGGTGGTGACGATCTGCAGAAATGACCGTCCTGCGATGCTGTTACCCGCTGGCAGATTCACTTCCGGTGACAGATCATGACCTTCTGCTCGGGAATCCTGTCATAATAACTGTTCCAGATCCCTGATCAACCGCCTGACTGCTGTTCTGTCCAGATCGATCCCTGCTGTTCCGCCGCCGGGATGGGCCAGGGTCAGGGTGCCGCCTTCCGAATCCGACTTTTTCTCCACTGCCCACTGCCGACCCTCTGGAAGGGTAAGCGAGGAGTCCACCCACTCTTCCGGACGGAATTCCGCAATCTGAATCAGAACACCGAATGCATCCCGCGGATGAATGAAAAGCTCTTTCCATGCCGGATCATGGTCATTGAACCCGAAGTATGGAATCCGATGTTCTTCCAGCGTCTGGCGGGCCAGATGAATGTCCGGGGTTTCGCAGGTGATATGGTGGACACCGCCCGGTTTTTTCTCCAGAAAACTGTCCAGGAAACTTCCCGGCCCGGCGGGGGTGAGAAGTTCCAGGCGGGAAAGGTCGCCTACGGAGAGGATTTCCCACCGGAATTTCAGGTTTCCGTCCGACCCTGAAGCGCCGGGAACCGCACCGAAAAGGGTCCGGAAGAAGGTAAAGGCTTTTTCATACTCTTTGACAGCAATGGAAACATGATCAATACGGGAGATCATTGCCGATATTCCCTTTCTGGTATTTTAGCGTTGAGAAGATACCGACAATCCGGTATAGGAACAGGGACAGCGGAACCGGGTGTGCCGGTAAAGGCCAGCAGATGGAGTATGCAGGATCGGTTTCTCTTTTTCAACCGTCAAACGTCCACCTGCGGATGTTTTTCAAAGCAGGCGATTTCCCATGCAGGCAGTCTTCATATTGATTTTGAATTGATCATTCCATCCATACACATACAACCTGTTCATGATGAAGAAAGAAGGAAAACCCCATGAGACTTCAAGAGCAGATCAAGCAGGATCTGAAAACAGCGATGAAAGAGAAAGATGAGGAGCGGAAGAATACCCTTCGTGTGATTATGGGGGAGTTCGGACGGGCGGAAAAGAAGGAACTCTCCGATGACGAGGTGGTCAAAATTCTGCGGTCGTTGCTGAAATCCGCCCGGGAAACCCAGGAGAGGGCGGGCGGCGGAAATGAACGGTTTATCGAGATCATAGAGTCCTATCTGCCGCAGATGGCGGATGATGCAGAAATCCGCGCCTGGATCGATGAGAATCTCGATTTTTCAGAGTACAAGAATAAAATGCAGGCAATGCGCCCCATTATGCAGCATTTCGGCTCCCGAGCGGACGGAAACCGCGTCAAGGAGATTCTGCAGAGCATGTAGTACTGCTGTCTCCGGGCGGATTTTCAAAAATCCGCCTCGTTCCCTCCTTCATCACCTTTCAGAATCCGGATGAGCATTTTCATTTCCCGCTGAAGTGTTTCCACCTGTTTTTCCAGCCGGTCAATCTGTTTCTGCTGATCATAAACTGCATCATTCAGCTCATCGATGGTTTTTTCCTGGTACGCCAACCGCATTTCCAGTTCGATGATCGGTTCTGACATTATGACTGACAACCGCCTCTGCAGCCTGCCGGATCGCTAATCACTTCCAGTTGATCGGCATGATGATGTCCTCCGCAGGATTTGCAGTCATGACTTCCGTCACTGCTGCACCCCCTGCGCCCGCCTTTGTAGTAAATCCTTGCGTTTTCTTCTCCCTTCCGGTCAGGATTTTCAACAAATACCTTTGTGTCCAGAAAAGAGCGCAATTCCTCTGCGGAACGGCTGACATTCCTGACCAGATTTTTTCCGTCCGCGCCGTAAGCAGCCTGAATCTGTTCCTCGATCCATGCCAGCCGGTGAACGATTTCAGACAGTGTACTGCCCAGCAGTTGATGCTGTTCCAGAGTCAGGTGGTCGCGTTCCGACATGGCAAAATCTCCTTCTGATGATTGTTTATATCTATGACCTGCATAGAAAATTTAAGGTGCTGCGTCAAGAAGAAAACAAAAATCTAATGAAAAAACAAACCTTTAGGATATGTCTATTTTTTCTCCGGTTTTGACGG
>JBEPXL010000316.1:0-4849 GCA_041641935.1 Desulfobacteraceae bacterium
AACGCCGACCCGCTGGCACGGTCCGTTCTGAACGCCCTGTCGGCCCACATCGCCATCCTGGACCGGGAAGGCATTATCCTGGAAACCAACCGGGCGTGGCGGGACTACGCCATCCGGAACGGCATGGAAGAAGACGCCGACTGCATCGGCATCAATTATCTGGGTCTGTGCGATATGACCACCGGCCCCGAGGAGGAACAGGCGCAGCAGGTGGCAGCAGGCATCCGGTCCGTCATTTCCGGTGAGGAGGAAATTTTCCTCTACGACTATCCCTGCCATTCCCCGGACGGCAGACACTGGTACTACATGCGGGTGGTCCGGATGCTTGAAAAGGGCGAGGCCAGTGTGGTCGTGAGCCACGAGGAGATTACGGCGCTGAAACTGGCCGAGGAGAAGATCCGGGAACGGGAAGCGGAACTGAAAGAGCAGAAACAGTATCTGGAGGAGGCCAATATCGCCCTGAAGGTGCTGCTCCGCCAGCGGGAGACGGACCGGAAAGACCTGGAAACCCGGATTCTGTCCAACATCCGGGATCTGGTCACGCCCTACGTGAGTAAACTGAAGGATGCCCGGCTCAAGGCCCGGGAGCGGGCTTTCATCGAAATCATCGAAACCCACCTGAACGATATTATTTCACCGTTTCTGCAGCACCTGTCCGATTCCCGGCTCTTTCTCACGCCCCAGGAAATGCAGGTGGCCGACCTGGTCCGGGAGGGAAAAACGAGCCAGGATATCGCCGACATTCTGGGGGTTGCCGAAACCACCGTCCATTTTCACCGGAAGAACCTGAGAAAGAAGTTCGGCCTCAAAAACCGCCGGACCAATCTGCGGAGCTATCTGCTTTCTCTTACGCAGGGACGGGACAGCGAAGCGGAAGCGCCGGCGGTTCCCCCGGCCGGCGGTGACGGTGAGCGGGAGTAGTCCCGCGCCGTTCAGGTCCGGATTTACCGGATGCATACAAAAGGAGACCCGACCATGGAACAGTGGATACCCTTTGAAGAAGGGGAATATATTGTCGTGGATGCCTACCTGAGTACCCCCGACGGCCGCGCCGTCCGGCTGGAGAATGCCTGGATTGAAATCTACACCAGCCCGAAAGGGGAGCGCAAACTGAAGGGCGCCGGTGTCATTCAGCCCTCCCACCTGGTGTCACTGCACGAAGACGATGATGACATCGACCTGATCCTCGATCTGGGAGGACGGTACAAGTACCTGCTCCGGAATCCGGACCTGTATGCCGGAAAGGTGTTTGCGCCGAACGTCAATTCCCAGCTCCAGTTCTATCCGTCGCGCCCCTGGACGCAGATAACCGAAGAAGACTACCTGGAAATCTGCGAGCGGTTTACAATGCTCGGTTGACCAGAGGAAATACAGTGCTTCCGCCGCCCCGGTTCCCGGAACGATCGGCGGCGGAAGCTTCTTTTTCCCCTCTTTCCCTGTTTCATCCCCCCGGTCCATCAGTTTCCGGACCATTGCGTTCTCCCGCTTCAGGATCTTCGATCCCCTCGTGATCTTGCAGAGGATCGATGCCTGTCCCCTCATCCGCTGAAGGCCCGGGAGTTCCGGATTCTATTCGTCCCTTTCTGATCAAGCAATACGTACCTCACAGATAAGTTTCTGCTATCTGCAGGGGAAGGCCCCCGTGCCTGCCCTTTGCGGGGCGACCACAGGAGGATAGCCCCTGCAAAACAGAGACAGAACTATTATGAACAGGTACGTAACAGAATGTTAATAAATACCAGAAAAAGTCTTGACAAATGCCGTTCATTCCCAGTAGGCTTGTGTCACATTATATGTTACAGAGTCACACATAGTGAACAAAGTTCCTTCACCCTCAACGGGAGACCCGATGCCCGCAGCCGGAGAAAAATATTATTTTATTTCCTCCCTCGCCAAAGGGATGAAGGTGCTGGAGCTTCTGGCCGAACATGAGGCGCTGACGGTGACGGAAGTGGCCGCTTATCTGGGAACCAACCGGGCCGGAAGCCACCGCTTTCTCGCCACCCTGCGGGAACTGGGGTATGTGGAGAAGGTGGACAACGCGCGGTACGCCCTCACCTTCAAGCTGCTGGAAGAAGGAATGAAATTCGCGGGCCGGTTCGAAATCCGGCGCATTGCCCGTGCCTACATGCTGGAACTTTCCTCGGCATTCCGGGAGACGGTCAACCTGGGCTTCTGGGACGGAAAAATCATTACCCATCTGGACAAGATCGACAGCCGGGAAATCCTGCGGATGGATTCCGGCATCGGCACCCAGGCCCCGGCCTACTGCACCGGACTGGGCAAGGCCATTCTCGCCTTTGTCCCCCGGCAGGAGGTCACGGATTACCTCGACTCCATTGAAATGGAGCAGCACGCGCCCAACACCTTCACCGAAGCGGACGCCTTTCTGAAGGAACTCGACACCACAAACGCCCGGGGCTACGCCATCGACGACGAGGAACTCTCACCGGGGCTCCGGTGTGTGGCCGCCCCCATCTTCGACTACACCGGCCGTCCCAACTACGCCATGAGCGTTGCCGGTCCGGCGACCCGGATGACACCGGAGAAAATACAGTTAATACAGGAAATGCTCCGGTCCGTCTGTACCCGTCTGTCACAGCACCTGGGGCGTCCGGAAGCCTGAATGCAACAACGTACCGACCGGTACAGCAGCATAAACATACCCGATACAGACATACCGACATCAAAGAGAGGAGAAAGAATCCAATGGCAAAGAAAAAACACAGCCGTTTTGATCTTCAGAAGATGAAAACAGAAGGCAAAAAGGCGGTCTGGATCACCGCCTATGACTACTGGACCGCCACCTTTGCAGAGCAGGCGGGGATGGACATGATTCTGGTGGGGGATTCCCTGGGGATGTGCGTCTACGGCTATTCCGGAACCGTTCCGGTGACAATGGACCAGTGCATCTACCACTGCGAAGCGGTCCGCCGGGGCGCGCCCGATACCTTCATCATCGGGGACATGCCCTTCCTCTCCTATCAGGTGAGCGTGCCGGACGCGGTTCAGAACGCGGGCCGGTTCCACAAGGAAGCCGGTGTGGATGCCATCAAGCTCGAAGGCGGCCAGCGCGTCTGCGACCAGATCCGGGCCATCGCCGACGGCGGTATGCTGGTCATGGGCCATATCGGCCTGACGCCCCAGAGTTCCGGGCAGCTCGGCGGCTTCAAGGCCCAGGGCCGCACCGCGGAAACGGCCAAGGAACTGATCGACGACGCCAAAGCCATCCAGGACGCCGGGGCCTTCGCCCTTCTGGTGGAAGCCGTTCCGCCGGAGGTCTGCCAGATCATCCGGGACGACCTTGCCATTCCGGTCTACAGCATCGGGGCCGGGCTTTACGTGGACGGCCAGCTCATGATCTGCAGCGATGTGCTGGGAATTTTCCAGGCGTTTACACCGAAATTCGTCAAGAAATACGAAAACCTGGCCGACAAGACCGTCAAGGCGTTCACGGAGTATGCCGAAGAGGTCCGGAACAGCAGTTTTCCGGCCGATGAACATACCTACAGGATGGTCGAAGGGGAACTTCCCAAACTCAGGGATCTGCTGGGCCGGAAATAGGCCCGTCGCACCGAACCGTCTGCGCATGCAACAGGCGATATCCGAAAAGGAGTCTACGATATGTCCGAAGTGTTGAAAAAAATTCGTGATTTCATGGAAAAAGAGGGGATTCCGGGCCGCGACGGCTACGATCTTGCCACCTCCACCAAATCCTTTCCCGACGGGGCCAACTGGCGGATCGAAATCGCCGGTGTGGAACGGGCCGATACCATGAAAACCATGATCGAGGAAGCCGAAAAACGCAACGTGACGGTCCACCGGGCCGTGGCCACGGTGGGCGGTTCCACCTACTGCGATTTTGAGGAACTCAAGGATATGGCCCAGATGGCCAAAGAGGCCGGTATCGAGGTGGTCATGGTGGTGGGTCACCGGAAGGGCTGGGATCCGGGCGCCAAGGAAATGCCCACCCCCGAAGGGGCCATGCAGGGATTCCGGCTCCGGGGTTCCGACAATGTCTCCTACCATATCGCCGATATCATGAGGAATATCGAGGCCGGTTTCCGGGGCTTTCTGGTCTATGACGAAGGGGTTCTCTACATCCTCAACAAGATGCGTGCCGAGGGCGTCATACCGAAGGAGACTTTTTTCAAGTTCTCCGTCTTCGGCGGATACTGCAGCCCGGCCGGGGCCAAGGTGATCGAGTCCATGGGCGTCAATTCCATGAACCCCATATCGGATGTTTCCCTGCCGATTCTGGCCGCCATCCGCAAGACGGTGAATATTCCCCTGGATGTCTATGTCATCATCGTGGACGCCTTCGGCGGCATGTACCGCGCTTACGAGGCCCCGGAAATCGCACGGGTCGCCTCCCCGGTCTATTTCAAGATCGAACCGGGTACGTCGGAAGCCGACATTTACAAACCCTGGGCCTTCGCCTCCTTCCATGATGAACTGATCCGGGAGAAGGTCAAGATCGCCCAGGTGGTCGGAGAACTGATGGAACGCCATGCACCGGAACTGAAAACCTCGAAGAAGGGCGCTGACGATCTGATCATGCCGGTCGTCGGATAATCCGAAAGAGGGGAAAGGATAACATGACTACGGACAATGTGTTTCAAGTCGCCATCAATACCCTGAACCATGCCGGATCGGTGGCAAAGATCGACCCGAATGTGCTGGAGATTCTCCAGGAACCCAGGCGGATCGCCCAGTTCCGGATTCCCATGAAAATGGATGACGGCTCCTTCAAAGTGTTCCCGGCCTACCGGGTCCACTACTGCGACGCCCTGGGACCCTTCCGGGACGGAACCCGCATCCGCCCCGGCCTGACCCTGGACGAGATCAA
>JBEPXL010000317.1:0-4839 GCA_041641935.1 Desulfobacteraceae bacterium
GGCCCAGACCCCGGATCTGATTCAGCACGGCGGTTCCGCCGTGGAAGGGATGGTCTTTTCCCAGCTGTTCAACAGGGACAGCAGAAATGAACGGTATCTCGCCTTCCGGAAACGGTTTCTGGAGCGGTTTGAACAGGAGCCGGATTTTGCCTCGGTACTCAGCTACGAGGCGGCACAGGTACTCTTCGACGCCATTGCCAGAGCGAACACCGGAACGCCCGACGCCATCCGGCAGGCGATTCTGGACCGGAAAACCTACAAAGGCATTCACGATGATTTCACCATTGACGAATTCGGCGACGCCCACCGACAGCGCTTTCTGATCACTATCCGGAATCAGGAGTTCGTCACCCTGGAATCACCATGAAATTCACGCAGTCGAGCCTGAAAAATATTCTGACGTTCAATTTCGTCCTGGTGGCTATTCTGCCCCTCCTCATTGTGGGAATAATCGCCATCCACAGTCTGACCCGAAGCATGGAACAGGAAATCAGCAACCGGAATTCCCTCCTCTCCCACGCCCTGGCCGGAGAGATCGCCCGTTTTCTTCATGAACCCCTGGGGCTTCTGAACCAGATTGCCGAAGCGATCCAGCATGAAGATCTGATCCGTCAGGACAGAATCAACACCTACCTGAACCTGATCCTCCGGAATTACCCGTACTTCAACCGGCTGGAAGTGCTCGACACCGACGGTACCGTCCGGTATCTGTCGCCGTACAACAAGGACTATCTCGGCAACAACCTGTCGGGGCAGATCTTTTTCCGGAAAACAAAACAGGAAAAAAGACCCTACTGGTCCGCCACATTCCTCTCCTTTCAGACCGGCCAGCCGACCCTGACGCTGACCTGCCCCACAACCGATGGGATGGTGGTGGGCTATCTCAACCTGCTCACCCTCAACAGCGTCGTGGGAAAAATCCGCCTGGGAACAGGCGGTTTTGCAGCGGTTGCGGATCATGAAGGAACCTTTATCGCTCATCCCGAGCAGCAGTATGTGTCCCAGCGGCTTTCCCTGTACAACCTGCTCCGGACGTCAGCGGTTCCCGCTCCGGAAAATCAGACCTTTTTCTATTCAGCAGAGGATTCGGAACACCTCGGCAGTATTTCCACGGTTCCGCTCACCGGCTGGATAGTGCTGGTTTCCCAGCCGTCGGCGGAAGCATTTGCACCGGTCCGGAAGATGCGCAATCTGCTGCTGTACGGCATTACCGGCTCTATTCTGCTGGCGTTTCTGATTTCCCTGCTCACCCTGCTGAAAACCCTCCGCCCCCTGTACCGGCTGACCGATACCGCCCGGCAGATCGCCCGGGGAAATTATAATGTATATCCGGGGGCCGGCGGCTATCTGGAAGTGGATGAACTGGCGAAAGACTTTCAGATGATGATCCAGGCGATCAAAAGCCGGGAAAAGGCGCTGCAGGAAAGTGAAGGACGATACCGTACCCTGTTCGAGGAATCTCCCGCCTCTCTGTGGGAGATCGATCTGTCACCGGTGCGAAGTCTCCTGAATCATCTGGAAGCGCAGCATATTCAGGATGTGCGGGCCTACCTCGACCGCCATCCCGATACCCTGGCCCGGTTGCTTGGGCATATCAGTGTGGTGGATGTCAACCGCACAACGGTGCAGTTGTATGAGGTGGACAGCAAAGCCGATTTGCTGGGGCCCTTCCTGCCACGGAATCAGCGGCTTCTGGCAGACACCGCCGGTCCGCTGCTGCAGGAAATCCTGATCCGTCTGGCCGAAGGCCATACCTACGAAAGCGAACAGCGTCACACGACCTTCACCGGCAAATCCATCGACGTGCTGGTCCGGGCGGCGGTTCCCCCCGGTTTCCGGGATACCTGGTCCAAGGTCTTCATCTCCGTCTATGATCTGACCGAACGGGTCCGGGCCGAATCGGAGCGGAAAAAACTGGAGGAACAGTTCCGGCAGGCCCAGAAAATGGAAGCCCTGGGAACCCTGGCGGGAGGAATCGCCCATGACTTCAACAATCTCCTGATGGGGATTCAGGGAAATACGTCCCTGATGATGCTGGATGCGAATACCGCCCAGCCAGTGTACCAGCGGCTCCGGAACATAGAAGCCCACGTCCGGAGCGCGACCGAACTGAGCCGGCAGTTGCTGGGGCTCGCCCGGGGCGGAAAATACGAAGTCCTGCCGTCCGACCTGAATGAACTGGTGCGGAAGACCGTCGGCATGTTCGGCCGGACCAAGAAGGAGATTCTCATCCATCCGGTCTATGAGGACAATCTGCATACGGTAGCGGTGGACCGGGGGCAGATCGAACAGGTTCTGCTGAATCTGTTTGTCAATGCCTGGCAGGCCATGCCCGAAGGCGGCCATCTCTACCTGCGGACGGAAAATATGGACATCGATGAAGCCACCGCACGGTCCCACAACGTACCCCCGGGCAGGTATGCCAGGCTCTCCGTCACCGACACCGGAACGGGAATGGATAAAGAGACCCTGCAGAAGATATTCGATCCCTTTTTCACGACCAAGGGCATGGGCCGGGGAACCGGTCTGGGGCTGGCTTCGGCATTCGGCATTCTCCGGAATCACGGGGGGTTCATCACCGCCTGCAGCGAACCCGGCCACGGCGCCACCTTCCATGTCTGCCTTCCGGCCACGGAAAAAGCCAGCGTGAAGCGACCGGCGGAAGATCCGCAGGTGCTCAGCGGGTCGGAGCGGATTCTTCTGGTGGATGATGAAGAAATGGTGCTGGAAGTGGCCGCGGAAATGCTGGTTTCACTGGGCTACGGGGTTCATCCCTTTGCCACCGGCGCGGAAGCCCTGGCGTTTTTCCGTGCAGATCCGGATGCCGTCCACCTGGTGATTCTCGACATGATCATGCCGGACATGAGCGGAGAGGAGACGTTTCTGCGGCTGCGGGAGATCGATCCGTCGGTCCGGGTGCTGCTGTCGAGCGGCTACAGCATTGACGGGAAGGCGGCGGAGATTCTGAAGCAGGGATGCAACGGCTTTATCCAGAAGCCCTTCAGCATCCAGAACCTGTCCCGGAAGATCCGGGATATCCTCAGCACCGGCAGAACCGGTTCCATCCACCTGAACTGAAAACCCCTCATCTTCCGGTCAGTTGATACAGCAGCCAGCAGAGCCGGAATACAACCCAGCAGCCCAGAAGGATCAGCAGTTTTTCCGCAAAACCGATCTGCCGGCGGTCCTTTTTACCGGGATTGTTTTCTCCCTTTCCGGTTCCCATCAGCGACTGACCTGCCGGACCGGGCCGGCACGGTTTCCGTCTGCTCTACCGCTTTTCAAAGGCAAGACAGACCCCGAGCCCCATCAGGGCCATGCCGCAGAATCCTTCCAGCCCGCGACGGACCGACGCCCGGATCAGAAACCGCCGGGCCCGGTCGAGAAAGACCGACAGACAGACCAGCCAGACGATGCCCATGACATAGTGAATCCCGGCCAGAAGGATGGATTTCATCACCACCGGGTCCGCAGGGCCGATGAACTGGGGCAGAAAAGCGAGATAGAAGACCGCGACTTTCGGATTGAGAACATTGTTGAGAAAGCCTTCCAGGAAGCAGGTACGGCAGGAGACCATCTGTCTGCTCTGCTCACCGGATACCGGTTCGGCATTTTTCCTGACGGCACTCCGGAAGGACTGCCACCCGAGCCAGATCAGGTAGCAGGCCCCGGCCATTTTGACCGCATGAAAGAGGGTGGCCGAATGCATCAGGAGGATCGAGACGCCGAGGGCGGAAAGAAGGGCATGAACAAACAGTCCGGAGCAGATCCCGAAGGTGGTGATGATGCCGTCCCGGCGGCTGCCCCGCAGCACATTGCGGAAGACCAGCATGGTATCCGCCCCCGGTGTAATCGTGAGTGCCGCGGCGACGGTGACAAAGGTAATCAGTTGCGTATCCATGAATCAGCATGTTCCCCGGCAGAGCCCACCGCGGGCGGCGGGTCTGCAGACAGTTTGGTTGGTTGTTTTTACAGCCATCCGGCTTACCGGTAGTGGTAGTATTCGATACCGTATTTCCTGGCCTTGTAGGAAAATTTCCGGACCGTCGTCTTCAGCACCCGGGCTGACTGGGTAATATTTCCCCGGGTGTTTTTGAGGGCGTCGATGATCATTTCCCGTTCCAGCTTGGCGATCGCCTCTTCCAGCGACTGGTCCGGGAGCGTGTCGGACTCCTTGCCGGTCTGGAGCGTCGGCGGCAGGTGATAACTGTGGATCACCCCTTCCTCGCAGAGCAGAACGGCCCGTTCAATGCTGTTTTCCAGCTCCCGTACATTGCCCGGCCAGTGGTAGTCCATGAGCATGTCGATGGCCGGTGTGGAAAAGCGGCGGATGTCCTTCCCGTTTTCATTGGTGTACTTCTCCAGAAAGTGGTCGGCCAGCAGCAGAATATCCGTCTTCCGTTCCCGCAGCGGGGGCATGTAGATGGGAAAGACATTGAGCCGGTAATAGAGATCCCCCCGGAAGGTTTCCTCATCGACCGCCAGTTCGAGATTCTTGTTGGTTGCGGTCACAATCCGGACATCCACCTTGATGGTCTTGTGCCCGCCGACCCGTTCAAACTCCTTTTCCTGCAGCACCCGGAGCAGCCGGACCTGCACATCGGGCGTAATGGAGCCGATTTCGTCCAGAAACAGGGTACCCTTGGTGGCCTGTTCAAATTTCCCGATCTTCTGTTTGACCGCCCCGGTAAACGCGCCTTTCTCATGACCGAAGAGTTCACTCTCGATCAGGTTGGGCGGCAGGGCCGCACAGTTCATTTTGACAAACGGCCCCTGGGCCCGGTTGCTGTTGTAGTGGATGGAATTGGCAACCAGTTCCTTACCCGTCCCCGATTCGCC
>JBEPXL010000318.1:0-4815 GCA_041641935.1 Desulfobacteraceae bacterium
AGTGACGGGTCGGATACGCATAGGGTGAATTCAGAATGGGTTTTTCAAAGAAATGCTGGGGCATGGGCGTTCTCATCGGTGATTCAGTGATGTCAGGAAGAAACTGGTGCGGAACCAGTCTCATTCATTACACTCCCGGGAGGAGAATTGTCAAATTATTCCTGAAGCAGCACATCATAATGCAGGGGCTTCTTTATTACCTCACAGATTCACCTCAACGTGTACCCAAAACAGTATTGGGGCAGTCAAAAATCTTTGTTGGCGGCCACCGAAATGATCACTATCCCATCATAAAAAAAACCGCATTGCCTCCCGCTGAAAGATCATTTTCTAACCAATTGAATAAACATTAAAAAAATGCCTGTCACAGCAGACGCGGTCAACCTTTTTTAAAACACATATCTCCTTAAAGATTATTTTTCATCCCGATGATTATTTTCTTGCTTTCCACCTTCAAATCACTATATTCCGCTAGAAAGTGAGATCATCGGGATATGTTCCCGGTAATCCGCCGGATTGTTCCGGTCATTCCACCACTCCATATATATACCAGGAGAACGTATGCAACACAAAACCATTCATCTCAAAACCACCGACACGGCTTCCCCCGTGGCGGGCACCGTTTCCCCGCCGGTGGCCTTCGAGGAAGATGACGAACCTCCCAGCCTACATCCTTCCGCAGACGTACACCAGGTCTGCGCCAGTTCCGGCCGGAGATTATCCCGCCCCCATAATGAAGATATAATTTCTTTTCCCGTACAGCGCACAACATCATCTAATCCGAGTACCCGTGCATTTCGCCGGAAACATTTCCCCGGCATCACAACCAGGCTCTGGAACGACTGGCACTGGCAGATCAGCAACCGGATTCGCACCGCGAACCGGCTGAAAACCATGCTCCGGCTGTCCGACGAAGAATCCGCAGCCCTCGAAAACAACGGCACTGTACTCCCGCTGAGCATTACGCCGTATTACATGAGCCTTCTGTCTCCGGACAATCCGAACCAGCCGCTGCGGCGCACGGTCGTTCCGACCCCCCATGAACTGGTCCGCTCTCCGGGAGAAGCCGATGATCCTCTGGGGGAGGAAGGACAAAGTCCCGTGCCGGGACTCGTCCACCGGTATCCGGACCGGGTTCTCTTTCTGCTGCATGACTTCTGCTCCACCTACTGCCGGTACTGCACCCGGTCCCGTGTGGTGGGGCACGGCGCCATCCATCCGAACCGTTCGCGTCTGGAAAAGGCGCTTGACTATATACGCAACACCCCGACAATCCGCGACGTGCTCCTGTCCGGCGGTGACCCCCTGACCCTGAGCGACGAGCGCCTCGACTGGATACTGACCGGCCTGCGTCGGATTCCCCACGTGGAAATCATCCGCATCGGCACAAAAGTACCGACCGTGCTGCCCCAGCGCATTACGCCCGCACTGGTCCGGATGCTCCGGCGGCATCATCCCCTCTGGATGAGCCTTCACTTTACCCATCCCGACGAGTGTACACCGGAAGCATACCGGGCCTGCGCCATGCTGGCCAATGCCGGCATCCCCCTGGGCTCCCAGACGGTGCTGCTCAAAGGGGTGAACGACAATGTCGAAACCATGACCTCGCTGGTCCACCATCTGCTGAAGATGCGGGTCCGGCCCTACTATCTCTACCAGTGTGATCCCATCACCGGCTCCGCCCATTTCCGGACCGCCATTGAAAAGGGGCTGGAAATCATACACGGGCTGAGAGGATTCACCACCGGGTACGCCGTGCCGACCTATGTGGTGGATGCCCCGGGCGGGGGCGGCAAGATTCCGCTGATGCCCAACTACATCGCCGGACGGGAAGGCGATGCACTCCTGCTGAAAAATTTTGAGAACGGGCTGTACCGGTATCCGGACGGCTCATGCGATACCTGTCACTGATAAGCCCGATATTCGGAATGCAGATCTGCACCGGAACCGGTGACGTGCGTCCGGACGTCATGAATGGTCCGCGCCATCAGGATGCATTGCCATATCCAGTGGAATCAACCACTCATTAAGGAAACAGAGAAAACATGGTAACTGTCGGACTGACATATGACTTACGGTCTGAATACCTCGCCCGGGGATACAGCGAGGATGAAACCGCCGAATTTGACCGGGATGATACCGTCGCGGCCATCGAATCCGCTTTGCAGGAGCTGGGGTACCGTACGGAGCGGATCGGAAATGCACGGCAGCTTGCCGCCGCACTGGTGGCGGGCCGGCGGTGGGAGCTGGTCTTCAATATCGCCGAAGGCATGCACGGCATCGGAAGGGAAGCCCAGGTACCGGCGCTGCTCGATCTTTACGAGATTCCCTACACCTTTTCCGATCCCCTGGTCATGAGCCTGACCCTCCACAAGGGAATGACCAAGCGTGTGGTCCGTGATGCCGGTGTACCCACCGCTGACTTCGCCATTGTCAGCAGTCCCGCGGATGCGGCGGACATTTCTTTTGCGCCCCCTTACTTCGTGAAACCCGTAGCCGAAGGGACCGGCAAGGGAATCACCCCCGATTCCATTGTACGGGAGAAGGAACGCCTTCCCGCCGTCTGTGAACGACTGATCCTGCAATACCGGCAGCCGGTTCTGGTGGAACCCTACCTTTCCGGCCGGGAGTTTACCATCGCCATTGCCGGAACCGGCCCCCGTGCGGAAGTTCTCGGCACGATGGAGGTTCATCTGCTTCCGCAGGCGGAACAGGGGGTATACTCCTATATCAACAAGGAACGGTACGAGGAACTGGTGGAGTACCGGATTATCCCGAAAACCGAAGATCCGCTCGTGGCCGAAGCGGAAGAAATCGCCCTCCGGGCATGGCGCATACTGAACTGCCGGGATGCGGGCCGGATCGACATCCGCTGTGATGAAAGGAACCAGCCGCTGTTCATGGAAGTCAACCCGCTGGCCGGTATCCATCCGGAACATTCGGACCTTCCGATTATCTGCAACCGCCTCGGCATTGCCTACCGGACGCTGATTGAACGGATCATCTCCTCCGCAATGGTCCGCATGGTCCGGATGACCCGGAACAACTGATGAAGATTGCCATCGTTTGCAACCAGGTAACGGACGCCGATGCGCCCGATGAACGGGACGTGCTGGTCCAGGCCGATGCAGCAGGTGAGGCGCTCCGTGCCCTGGGCCATGAAGTCGAGACCATCGGGTGTACCCTTGATCTGTCGGAGGTCCGCCGGCGGCTCCTCCGGAGCGGTGCAGGGCTTGTCTTCAATCTGGTGGAATCCCTGGAAGGGGAGGGGCGGTTTATCCATCTCTTCCCTTTCCTGCTCGATGCCCTGGGAATCGCCTTCACCGGTTGCCCTGCCGAAGCGCAATGGATCACCTCCAACAAAATCATGGCCAAGGAGCGGATGGTCGCAAATGATCTGCCGACCCCGGCATGGACGGGGCCGTATCCGTTTACCGCAGCTTCACGGCGTCTGCCGGTCCCGTTCCGTGATGGACCGGTCGTCTGGATCATAAAATCGCTCTGGGAACATGCCTCCATCGGTCTGGATGAAGAAGCCCTGGCGCGGACATCTGATCCGGAAAAGATTCAGCAGATCATGGCAGAGCGGGCGGACAGGCTCGGCGGCGTCTGCTTTGCGGAACAGTTCATCGACGGACGGGAATTCAACCTTTCCCTTCTGGCCGGACCCGACGGGCCGGAAACTCTTCCCCCGGCAGAAATCGTTTTTGAAGGCTTCGGCACAAAGAAACCCAGAATCGTGGACTACGCGGCCAAGTGGGATGAAACCTCCCATGCCTTTCACCACACGCCCCGGAACTATGACTTCGGACCCGAAGATGAAATGCTGCTCCACCGTTTACAAACGCTCGCCCTCCGCTGCTGGCAGGTGTTCGGCCTGCGCGGCTATGCCCGGGTCGATTTCCGGGTCGATCCGGATGGCCACCCGTGGATACTGGAAATCAACGCCAATCCCTGTCTGTCTCCGGACGCAGGATTCGCCGCCGCACTGGAGCGGGCCGGAATTGTGTATGCCGAGGCGATCCGGCGCATACTGGACGACGCTCTTTCCGGCGTCTCCCTTACCCCCCTGCCGATGAGGACACAGGATCATGCTTCGCATTCGCCGCATTTATGATGATGTACTGCCGGTCAACAGGGAAATCCTTCAGCAGGTCAAGGAAATCCTTCGCAGCCGGTTTCCGGATATCCGTGAATCCGAGATCGAACAGATCAGCGAAAAGCTCCGGAATCCCTTCAAGCAGCGCTTCCGCACGCTGCTCTTTGTCGCCGAAACCCTGCGGGGAAAGGTGCAGGGATTTGCCATGTTGCTTCATGAACCGGTGATCGGATTTGTCTATCTGGACTGGATCGCCACCATGCGCGGCATCACCAGCGGCGGTCTGGGGGATGCCCTCTATGACCGTGTCCGGCGGGAAGCCACCCTTCTGAAGGCAAAAGGGGTCTTCTTCGAGTGTCTTCCCGATGATCCCGGTGATTGTCCGGACAAGGAAGTGCTGAAAGAAAACCGGGCCCGGCTGCGGTTTTATGAACGCTACGGTGCGCGTCCCATCGTGAATACCGGCTATGAAATGCCGGTTCATGCCGAGGACACATGCATGCCGTACCTGGTCTACGACGGCCTGGAAGCCCAGCGCCCCCTGCGCCGGTCCTTTGCACGGAAGGTGGTGCGGGCTGTTCTGGAACGGAAGTATGCCGATCTCTGTCCTGCCGAATATGTGGATCAGGTTGTCGCATCCTTTACCGATGATCCGTTGCAGATCCGGGACTATCGATATGTGAAGCCCGAAGCGGTCAAGGCCGCGGTGGATGGCA
>JBEPXL010000319.1:0-4804 GCA_041641935.1 Desulfobacteraceae bacterium
CAAGGCCGGTATGGGATATGTGGGCTGCCGCACCATTGAAGAACTGCGCAGCAAGGCCCGTTTCGTCCGGATCAGCGCCGCCGGTATGCGGGAAAGCCATGTCCATGACGTCATCATCACCAAGGAAGCCCCCAACTACCGTCTGGACTGAGGCATTCTCTCTGACGTGTGTCAGCCGTCGGTCAGTTCCCGCCAGATGCAGAGAAAACCGGCGCTGCTGACGCACAGAAGAAAAAAAGCCGTATAGAGGGACAGCGGCGGTTCCGCGTAGATCTCCCGGTGGTGAGGGAACCCTTGTCATCTTTTATGAGAGACTCTTTTTCTGATGCTGACGGAGTAATGGAGGAGTGTACGGAATGGCTCATTCCGGAGAAGGGACATCCTGTCACCGGACTGTGGATGTAAAATTTACCGACACCGCCCGGCAGGAAGCGAGGGAAATAAGTGGTCAGTTTTGTTGACGATACGGACAGGAGAGTGGATACAGGGATGGTGACACGGCGAAGAGGAGTGTCGGAAATGTTTACGGTCGATGCTCAAACATCCCGGTCGGGTTCCCCGATCAGCATTTTCAGTACATTGTTCAGCACGGCAGCATCCCTGCCGGTCATCCTGCCCCGTTTTTCGATGATCCGGTTCCGTTCAATCGTCGCGAAAAGAGGTTTGACCACCGAAGGATGCAGCAGCCCGGCCTGCTCCCAGTCACAGACGGGGATGTCATTCATGTGGCTTGCCGACTTCAACTGGCTGGTAACGGCCATGATCACGACATCCGGCCGCTGCCATTTATAGGTTTCCGTACTCACCACCACCGCAGGCCGTTTCCCTGCTGCATCGGGGTCCATGAACGGAAACGGAACCAGAACAATATCCCCGAATCTATAGCGAATCATAATCGGCATCCTCCGGATTGTGCCAGACACGGGTAAAGGCATCCGCCGGGGACGCGGAGATGTTCCGCTGCACCGGTCCGGACTGGGCATCGCTGAGGGAATCGACAAATTTTTCCACGGCGGCAAACATTTCTGGCGGCAGGGTCCGGAGCTTTTCCAGGATCTCCTTTTCCCGCTGGTTTGCCAGTACGACTTCATGGGTGTTGTTCATTGTGTTTCTCCGCTGATCTCTTCCCACCAGATTCGTTCAAATCCTAACGCTACCACCGCATACCGGCGCAGGCGAAGATCATGATATTTTTTTTCCAGTTCATCGCCATATCGACCTGCCTGTTCACGGGCATTTTTCATCTGAGTAATCATGACTGGAATGGTGGTTAATTCTTCTCTGGTCAACTGTCGTGCCTGTTCACCGGTGACCCCCGCATCACCGAGTTTGATATATTTGAACTCAATGAGTACATCGAAAATGTTAAACCGGCGCATATCGGGACGGATAATCATCGTGAGATCAGCATATCCACGGCCCGTTTCCCGTTCCGAATCCACGATATACAGGATATCGTTATAGAGGAGCGTCAGAAAAGCCGTTTTTATCGTCAGCTCATTGGCCCATTTGTAGTCCGGGTTGTGGAATACCTGAAAATACCGGTTTTCAATGAAGTCGACCAATGGTCCCATGTCCCCCTTCCTGTACAGGATTTCGGCGGCCTTTTTTCCCTTGTCTCTTTCTCCGGGTTCCGGCAGGAGCATCCGTTGAATCCGGTCGATGTAAAGTCCCCGCATGACCAGGTTGGGAACACGCAGTTCCAGTTTGCCGTCATCACGTTCACCGGCCAGTGTCAGCACGCCGAAGTAGTACAGAAGCGAGGCCAGAAAGGCATAGTCCCTGCTGGATTCATTCAGCATTTCCTGAATCCCGAAGCGGTCTGCAATGTCGGTCACAGTGATCATTTCCCGTTCACGCGTGATTTCCAGCAGCATCTGACGCCCAAGCGGGATCTGGGCGACATAAGCCAGTTTGGCTTCATCCGTTGCCAGGTTGGCATCGAGCATCCTGCGGGGAAACCGGCAGTCTTCCTGAACCATCTGCAGGAAATAAAGGGCCATCGTCGGGTTATACACCCGCTCTTCCGTGCGGTGAGAGAATGTATACCCATTGTAATAGGTTCGCATCAGTGTCAGGGCCTGGCCGATTTCCGGTTCATTCAGGCCGCAGTCTGCCGCGACTGATTTCAGTATTTCTTCCGTTTCGGTTTCCGTAAAACCGCAGAGATCATTGTATGCTGATTTCAGATAGATATTTGTGGCAATATTGAACCCGCTGGTAATGTCGCTCATCACCACAGGGGATACACCGGTAATAAAAATACGGTCGATACCACCTTCGCCGGATGCCGATTTCACGGCTTTGAACAGGGTTTTCACCGGTCCATCCTCATGCACCAGTGCCCTGTAGGCATCCCGTTCATGACGGATGGACATCATTACCTCATTGGCGAAGTTGTCATATTCGTCGATCAGGAGATACAGGGGATAACCGGCTTCCCGGACAGCACCAAGGAGATGTTTCAGGGAGGTGACGGCATCATCGGGATCGATGGGTTCTTTTTCCAGAAAGGTTTTGTATTCTTTATAAAAATTGTAAATGCAGGCATTGACATGATTGTGAAGTGCCCGCCGGATATCAGATTCTGTCCCGGTGGGATCGACACATGAAAAATCCCATTGCAGGATCAGGTAGCGGTTCCGAAGCGGGGTAGGGTTCTTTGCGATGGCCAGATGTCCGAACAGGGTATCAAAACGGTCTTTGCGGGCTGCATCGTAATAGTTCCGCAGCATGGAGAGCAGGAGGCTTTTTCCAAACCGGCGGGGACGGATAAACAGCAGATAATCTCCGGCATTTTCCAGCATGGGAATCCGATCCGTCCGGTCGCAGTAATAGTAATTCTGGCGTATGATTTTTTCAAAATTACTGATGCCGTAGGGAAACTTCATTGCAATTCTCCGGTGAATCGGATCTGACAGGGCTGTATCTTCATGCAGTTTTGCAGAAAGGCCGGGGAAAGTCAAAAGCAAATTTGAGACGGGTGAGGAGGAGAGAGAAGGGAAAATCCAGAAGGCGGTCTTTCTGCTGAAACGAATAATACGGCGTGAGGAAAATAAAAAAGCCGTCAAAAGAGCCGTTAGCTCTTTCAGCGGCTTTAGCAAGGTTTATAGCCTCTTGATTTCATTGGTGACCCCAGCGGGGTTCGAACCCGCGTTACCGGCGTGAGAGGCCAGCGTCCTAGACCACTAGACGATGGGGCCATGCGCAAAACGCCAAACTATATACAAAAAACCATCCGCCCTGTCAAATGTTATTTTCCGTCTGGGGCGCTTTTTTCCGGCGGACGCCCCTGCGGTAGCCGAAGGCGAAATAGATCAGGCAGCCGATAAACGGAATCAGCGCCGTAAACCCCCAGGCTGCCTTGACCGGCAGGGAGGAAAAATCCTTGAAGGCGATATCGATCACCGCCAGACAGGTCAGGACATAGAAAAAAATCCCGAGAGTGATGATTACCGTCACTGTATCCATTGCTATCCTTTCAGGCGATCTGCAATCTTCAGCACCGTGTTGACGTAATATGAACTGTGATTATAATGGTATACAGCGTCATACGCCTTTTCTCTGCTGATGCCGGAATGCCAGCCGTGGTGGTTGAGGTAATTGGCCACACTCATGATGGCGTCGGCATGGGTAAACAGATTGATGCGCCCGTCACCGTTACCGTCTCTGGCCAGTGTCAGAATGTTGCTCGGCATGAACTGACAGTACCCCAGCGCTCCGGCATATGATCCCTCGATGAGCAGCGGGTTCAGGTTTTCCTGTTTTGTATATTTCAGAAAGGCTTTCAGTTCCCGGTAGGCCCAGTCGGCCTTCCGGTCGGATTTGGCTTCAAATTCCGACCGCGACAGCCGCGTATCGCCGGTGACGGCCTGCCAGATCTGGTTCCGGACGGCCTGATCAGACAGGGCCGCCATGCTCGAAAGGGTGCGGAAGACCATCCAGTTGCCGGTGAAGGTTCCCAGACGGGTTTCCACCAGAAGGATCGCCGTGATCACATACCGTTCCACGCCGTACTGCTGCTCCGCTTTTGCCAGCGCTTCCCGGTGAGCGGCCAGATAGGCGCGGGCCTTCCGGATCGGTTCCGGGTCCAGAAACTGGTCATAGTTGAGTTTGCTTTCCCGGTGACGAAAATAGAGGGAAACGCCTTTGGTGTCGAATTCCAGCGGTGGCTGACTGTAAAGGGTCCGGATCCGTTCGGCATTGAAGCCGTCCTGGATGAGCCGTTTCCGGAGGGAAGCGAAATGGTCTGTCGCGCCGAATGCGTCGCCGGCTGAAAGCAGCAGTGTCAGCACCAGCATCATGGAGGGAATGGTTCTTTTAAGATACATGGGTACAGAATTCCTTGTTTAATGCCGTCAGATGTTGACCGGTACCGGGAAACGATCTTCCCGGCCGGCTGAAAGAATTTCCTCGACTTGATCCACCGATAAATGACATGGTAAGGAGCAGATTGTCAATGACAACTCCTCATTTCTGGAGATGAACATTCGCTGATGACATCCTCGAAGAAAAAAAACAAAACCCTGTTTGTCTGTCAGTCGTGCGGATACAAAAGCCCCAAATGGCTGGGCAAGTGCCCCGACTGCGGCAAGTGGGACAGTTTTGACGAAGAAACCCATGTCTCCCGGCCCCGCACCGGTCCCCTCAAGGGCCGCAGCACGGTGCAGACGAAACCCGTCCCCATCGACGCGGTAACCCTGGAAGACGAAGCCCGGATCGACACCGGCATTCAGGAGTTCGACCGGGTGCTGGGCGGCGGCCTTGTGCCGGGCTCCCTGGTGCTGATCGGCGGTGATCCCGG
>JBEPXL010000320.1:0-4797 GCA_041641935.1 Desulfobacteraceae bacterium
CGTTACCACCAGTGCAGGCGTCACCACCACATTGAACATCAGGGCCGTCTGAAAATCCTCCAGTACATTGATCACTTCCAGTTCATACTGCCCCTTGAGCCGCTCTTCACATACCTGTGCCAGATTCTTCCGCGCTCTGGCCGAATTGACGCCGTCCCCGGCCACGAACAGCTTCATTTTCCGGGGGAATTCCACCTTTTCGTCCGGCATAAACGGGTTCATGCTGAATCTCCCCCTTTCCTGATTTCTGCGGGAGGATCGATTATGGTGACACCGTCTTCTGTCATCTCGAAATGGTGTTTTTGCTGGGAATGGTTGACGCCTCTGGATTTGAGTACAAATAAATAGCGGGAGAAATTTTTCGCATTCAAATCATAATCCAGAATAATGGCCGTGTCAATGAGAGAGGAAATTCCGATGCCGCTGATTTCATCCAGGGGACTACGGCTGCTGGTCTGGTTGGTAAAGATGCAGGTAATGCCGCGCTTTTTGCATTCATCCATGAGACGGACCATGAAGTCAAACGCCGCTTTTTCAGACCCCATCCGGACGGCGGCGGAAACCGCATCCACAATATGGTGGGCGGGATCGAATTGATCCATGCTGCGGAAAATGTTATGCAGATGTTGTTCTACGCCGACGGCTTCCGGCATGGCGGACATATATTTGAGCAGCTTCGAATCCGCACAGGGCGCCAGTTCAATGCCGAGACTTCTCATGCCGTCCATCTGGGTCTCCGGCGACTCTTCATAGCTGACATACTGAACCCGCTCCCCCCGTTGACATGCAGACTTGGCAAACATGCTGGCGAACGAGGTCTTGCCGCTTCCGGTCGGGCCGCTGATCAATATGGTTGCGCCCTTTCGATATCCGCCGCCCAGTATCCTGTCAATCTGCTCATGACCGCTCGGGACCAGAGCCCCCAGTTGCCTGTAATTCAATTCCGTGGCGGTAATCGGCATCAGGACGATGCCTTCCGGGGTTATGATAAAGGGATGTTCATTGCTGCTGTACCCGGAGCCGCGATATTTGATGACGCGGAGTCTGCGGGTTGCGATCTGCCCGGAAACCCGCTGGTCCAGATAGACGACGCAATCGGCCATGTAGTCCAGAAAATCGTACTTTTCACCGCTCTGAAGGCTCTGCTGCAGTTTTACCGTCAGCAGACCGGTCATATTCCGCGTGGTTATCCACTGGTAGAGACTGTGATATTCCTGCCGCTGCTGTTCCGCATCCACATACAGACGCAGGAGCACATCCAGGGCATCGACGGCGACAAACTCGGCATTGATTTCCGCGGCCTTTCCTTCCATAATCGCAATCAGGCCTTCTGTTGTAAAGTCACCGGCACGAAGGGCATTCGGGTCGAGATCCGGATGGATCAAAGCCACCCGGCCGGCCTTTTCCAGAGCGGGCAGATCCCATCCCATGGAAAGTGCGTTCCCGCGAATGTGTGAGGCGGTTTCTTCAAAGGAGATCAGAATACTGTTTTTCCCGGCCTTTGCATTTCTGTAAAGGATTTCCAGTGACAGCATCGACTTGCCGGAACCGGGGCCGCCGCTCAGCGTCGTTACATGACCTCCGGGAATCCCACCTTTGAGGACACGATCCAGACCTTCAATGCGCGTGGCCATTTTCTTGATGGACCGAGCCGTAAAGGGATGATCTTCCATCTCCGCTTCTGCCGGAAGATTGTTTTCCATCAAATGATTCCTCTCTGACTGAACCTGGTAAATACAGTGGTGAAACCATACAAAAAAGGAGCAGAACCGGAAGCCTTTGAATCTGTTTTTTCAGTGCCACTGTTCATCCTCATTCTGTTTCATTCTGCCTTTTCTTAACGCCACCTTGCCGTTTATGTCCAGTATTTTTTATCCTCCTGTGGCATTATTGTTGATTGTAGGGAAGTAATGATGAGAAGAAGAAGCTCCGGAGCAGAATGCGACGGGTAGAATAAAATCGCGTGCTGTGAGAAAGCAGTGTTCAATTTTCTGGATTTTTTGTATACAGGATCTTGGACGGGACATAATGAATCAACTGAATAGAGTAAATTCAGGAAAGGAGAATCAAAGTGCATAAGAAACTGCTTGACCAGTTTTTGAAGATTGTGCTGACAGCCGGTATCACATTGTTCTGTTGTTCATCCGTCGCCGCTGCGGAGGAAGCAGAGGGCCTTCCGCCGGCCGTCAATGTCGAACTCACAACGGAAAAACCTGTCTCCGATGCCGCTGCGGGAGAGATCGAAATTCTGCCGCCCACAGAAGGCTGGCCCCTGCCGTTTCCGGTGGTGTACGAAGAAGCCCCCAAGCCACCCAATGCGCTGATGCTGCCGGACAGCCCCAGCTATGTTCCCGCCCTGCCGGGGCTGGTCTCCGGGGCGGTCATGGTCAGCGACTACGGCAAAAAAGTGCCCAAGTTTGACGGCATTATCGTGAAAGGCAGCAAAAAGATCAAAGGCCGGGTCGTCATTCCCCCCGGCGGCCTCATGTATCTCGATGATACCTGGAGAGGGCTTCTGCCCATGCTCGGTGAAACCCTGAGCTATCTGGGCAGGGAGTACTATTTTCTCGATTTTGTTCAGACCATCCGGGTCAAAAAGGATGTGGAACTGCCCATCGGCGAAAAGATCGCCGTGGGGGATCATTTCTTTCTCTACAATTCGGCCCCGGCACATCAGGTTCCCTTCCGGAATGTGACCGTCATGAGCGGAACCTTTCACGGGGTGGACTGGGCATGGGCCGGGCTTGCACCGGCTTTTCTTCATATCGGTGAAGACCTCTGGTTCAGCAACCGCTTCAACCTTGCCTACAATCAGGGGGAAGCCGTGGAAGTGACGCCGCAGAAGATCCGGTTCAGATTCCTCTCCGGAACCCATTACGATTCCGTACTGGTCGGGGGAAACCGGGTATTCAAGGACTACGCGGCGGAGGGAAAAACCATCCCCGCCGGTGCGATGACCGTCAAGGTCAAGGAAATCAATGCAGAAGAAGGGTCGGCAACCATTGCGTTTCTGCAGGAAGGAAACGAAGTTCATACACAGAAACTGGGACCGGTCATCTCCTATGAGCGGCTGACCGAGGATTCGGAAGCGCGGAAGAATCTGATCACAACAAAAGACGGCGTTTCCGTCAATCTGATACCGTGGCCCGAAGTTGTAAAGGACGGCGCCGTACAGATTGCCGTGTATACCGATGTCATGAACCTGGAAAGCGGACAGGACTGGCCGGACGATGCCGATTTCGCCTTTTACCCGATGGCCTGCCCCATCGGTCATTATTTCGGCGCGGCCATCGTCAATAAAAAGGCGATCATCCTTTCAGAAGAGAACAACATCGCCAGCGGCCCCGGCGGATACTTTCAGGTTGTGATCGACGAGTGGAAAGACGGCATGGCATCCGCCTTTCATGTGGCGGACGCACAGGGCAACAAATCTGTGGTGTTTCACAATCCGGAGGCGGAAAACATCGACCTTCTCGTCGGAAAGGGGAGGGCGGTCACCGGGCTGATCAACTATGTGGGCCGGGAAACGCTTTCCACCATGTATGAGTATCTTCAGCAGCAGAACAACTGAACCGTCCGTGAATCCAGACCCGGGGCCGGTGTACATCGGCCCCGACAGGAAATGAGGTTATGAAAATAACAGACAAGAAAAGCCATATCCTGCTGACGGCAGTCCTTCTTGCGGCAGTGACCGTGGCGACGCTGGTGCAGGCCGGGCCGGAGGGAAGCGATCACTCCTGTCTGGACTGTCACGGCGACGCGGCATGGCTCAAGGAACAGGGCGGTACAGCGTCCGGAACCTTTGTGGAAGAAGCGGCATTCATGGAAACCGCCCACGGCCCGTTCGGCTGCACCCTGTGTCACATGGGAACCGATCCGGCCCCGGATATGGAAAAAGCCCACAGCGGGCTGATCCCGAATCCGGCGGATCTCGATCATTTCCAGGAGACCTGCGGGGCCTGTCATGCGGACATCGCGGAAAAGTATACAACATCGCTTCATGCCACCCTGGCCGGAGAGAAGAGTTACATCACCGAACGATACGGAAAAAAGGGATTGAAACTCTGGGACGAATACTGCTTCAAGTGCCACGCGACCTGTTCGGACTGCCATCTGAAAAAAATGAATGCAGAAACCGCCACAGTGGAAACCATGATCCGGAGTCACCAGTTTTCAAAATCGGTGGACAGTTACGTCTGTTCGGACTGTCATACCCAGACCGGATTTACCTTTACCGGCTGGCGGGACAAACCCGCAAGTGTCCATTTCCGGGTGGGGCTGGAGTGTGTGGACTGTCACAGTATCTCCAGCATGCACGGAGACGGTACGCCGGACCCCGACATGGCGTCGGCCATCACCGTCACCTGTGAATCCTGCCATGAAAACACCAGCGCGGTCTATAATGACCTGCCCGTTGTCCAGTACAATTCCTTTTCCTATCCCCACGAAACCCATCAGGGAAAACTCTCCTGCGAATCCTGCCACATGAGCTGGTACATGAACTGCGAAGTCTGCCATCTCGATGAACCGCCCCATTACCGGGTGGAAAACTTTTCCGCGGACCGCTTCTATCTGGGAAAAAAAGAGGGAAAGGTCATGCCCCTGACGCTGACGCCGTTTTTCAAGGGATTTTCCGACATCCCCGAGGTGGGGTATGTGCCCAAGATGCGCCACAGCATCACGGACGCGCCCAATACCTGTGAATTCTGTCATACACAGAAGGAAATCTACCCGCAGACCGGTCAGGTCTCCCACGGCACACGGATCGAAGTGGAAACCCTGGAACGGATTTATATC
>JBEPXL010000321.1:0-4793 GCA_041641935.1 Desulfobacteraceae bacterium
GCCGCTTCCCGAACCTGTCAACCTGTCCCCCCGACCGGATCAGCGACTGTGCCGTGAAGCAGGCGTGTTCGGTGTCATCGGAGACCATCCCCCTGCCGAACAGGAAATGGTACCGGCCTCTGTCCGGAAACATCCGGTCAGCCCGCCGGGGACCGATTCCCTCGTACGGGAGTCCCAGCGCGTCTCCCACCGCCGTTCCGAGGAGGCATCCGATGCAGGCGTCTTTCTGTTTATGTTCCATGTGTCAACCTGAGTCCGATAATGCCGCATACGATCAGACCGAGACAGACCAGTCGGGCCACGGTAAGAGGTTCCCTGAACAGCACAATGCCGAGGATGATCGTCCCCACGGCCCCGATGCCGGTCCATACAGTGTAGGCCGTTCCCACGGGCAGGGTTTTCATGGCAACCCAGAGCAGAAACACGCTCAGGAACATGGAAAGTCCCGTGCCCGCAAGCGGCAGGAGTTTTGAAAATCCCGTTGTATATTTCAGTCCGATGGCCCAGCCCACTTCAAACAGACCGGCCACGACCAGTATGATCCAGTCCATTAAACTGCTCCTGTTTCCTCTTTGAAAATAATCCTTGCCCGCAGACTCTATTTACGTTTTAATATTTTGACAAGTGCAAAAATATATCGATATTCAGAAAATGTTCGTCCCGTTTCCGGAAGAGAAACAGCATACCGCCGCTTCTCTGGCGATGGAAGGCATGATGACGGATCTTTTCCGGATGTCTGCTGTGTCTGGCATTCTTAACAGATATTTCATTTCTCCACAATTCAGGTTTTCGATATGAATTTTGAATTTGCCACCGCCGGGCGTATCGTATTCGGTCCCGGTTCCCTTCAGAAAGAAATCGCGGGTTTTTCCGCATTCGGCAGGAATCCCCTTGTCGTCACAGGAAAAACCCCGGACCGGTTCCGGCCCTTTTTCGACCGTCTGCGGGATACCGGCAGCACCGTCACGCTCTTTCCGGTATCGGGTGAGCCCACGACAACAGAAGTCTCGGATGGTGTTCACCTGGCCCGCCAGTCCGGCTGTGATCTGGTCATCGGCATCGGCGGCGGCAGTGTCATTGACGCCGGCAAGGCCATTGCCGCCCTGATCCGCAATCCGGGGGAGCTGATGGATTACCTGGAGGTCATCGGCAAAGGTCTGCCCCTGCAGCAACCTCCGGTCGATTATATTGCCGTTCCCACCACCGCCGGTACAGGCGCGGAAGTCACCCGGAATGCGGTTCTGACGTCGGTTTCCCGTGGCGTGAAAGTGAGCCTGAGAAGCCTGCTGATGCTGCCCCGGCTGGCGGTTGTGGACCCGGAACTGACGCTTTCCCTTCCCCCGGATGTAACGGCGGCGACGGGACTGGATGCGCTGACCCAGTTAATCGAAGCGTTTGTATCGAAAAAAGCCACTCCCGTTACCGACGCCGTCTGCCGGGAAGGGCTGATTCATGCCGCCCGTTCCCTGTACACCGCATACAGGGACGGACAGAATCTGGCCGCACGGACGGATATGTCGCTGGCGGCGCTCTTCAGCGGCCTCGCCCTTGCCAATGGCGGACTGGGAGCCGTTCACGGCATCGCCGCGCCCCTGGGAGGACTTCTGTCCATTCCCCACGGGCTGGTCTGCGGCCAGCTTCTTCTGCCGGTGATCCGTGCCAATGTCCGGCAGCTTGAATCGCTGTCCGGTCAGGAGGAAACGCTTCTTCGGTTCGAAGAGACAGCCCGCCTGCTGACCGGTGATCCCGGCGCGACGATTGCCGACGGGATGGCATGGCTCAGTGATCTGATCCGGCGCCTGCATCTGCCGCCTCTTGCCGATTTTGGTCTGAAAGCCGCTGATTTTCCCCGCATCGCCGAAGCAGCCGCCAGGGCAGGCAGCATGAAAGGGAATCCGGTTCCGCTGTCCCGGGAAGCCCTGGTCCGGATTCTGGAAGAGACCCCGTGAGTTGTCTGGATCGGCCAGGCTTTTGCACATGTACCCCATAACCAGAGGAGTTATCATGTTTGGAAAAAAGAAGCAGAAAACCGGAACCAGGATCAAATGGTCGATCATTTCAACCGGGTCGGCCATCGCGGCCGCCATGCTGGTCCGCAAAACCCTGAAAACCAGCTATGAAGTGGTAAAACACCAGCCGCCGCCGAAAAATCCCTATTCCCCTGCCATCGGCTGGAGAGAAGCCATTGTCTGGACAGCGGCCACCGGCGCGGCAATGGGAGTGGGAAGACTGCTGGCCCGGCGCGGCGCGGCTACGGCATGGGAAAAGAAGACCGGAACCGCACCGCCGGATCAGGGTAATGACTGATTTGCTATTCGTGGACGAACGTGCGGAGTTGAGGAATGGAGCAAGGGCGCGATATCATTTATCAGTAGAGGATACCCCCAGCGCAAACCAGTAGACAGCGAAACTTTCTGCTACCACCTCTGCGATCAGCCGCAGAAACGGTTCATGGTTTCCTTCCACATGGGCAAGATCCAGCGCTTCATAATAGGCCAGCCTGCGCTTCACCGGCAGAACGGCTGCCGGAAAACCGGCTTTCATCAGTTCCAGATTCATCAGAAGCCGTGCCGTGCGGCCGTTACCGTCCACAAAGGGATGAATTTTAACAAAGTCCGCATGAACCCTTGCCGCCCGTTCCACCGGATGCAGTGCCATCCCTTCGGTCTGATACCACCGGATCAGTGCCGCCATTTCATCGTTCAGGGTCAGGTAATCCGGCGGTCGATGCTCTGCGCCCGAGATGACGACATTGATGCGGCGGTACATTCCGGCACTGGCGTCATCGATATTCCGGAGAATCAGCTGATGGATGGCCCGTATATCCCACTCCCGCAGGGGCGCCCCGGTCTTCACCAGTTCTTCCACATAGAGGATGGCATCCCGGTGATTGATGACCTCGAAGTGTTCCCGCAGGGTTTTACCGCCCACCGTGATCCCTTCAAGGGCGACCTTGGTTTCCTTGAGCGTCAGGGTGTTGCCCTCGATGGCGTTGGAGTTATAGGTCCATTGCAGAACCAGTTCTTCCCGCAGATTGCGCACCATTGCATCAGGCAGCGGACGAAAACTGTCGAGCCTTGATTTCAGGGCATCGAGTCCGGTGAAGTCCATTCGTGTCTCCCCTCCCCCGTTTCTTTGATGGGTCAGGAGAAGTATGCAACATCATTTCACGGAATGCAAGCTGCCGCACAATTGCGCTTCCGGCATCAGATGTCCGACCTGCGGCGGCGCAAATCCCTTTCCGGTTCAATGCTTCCGTCCCGGTAGGCGGCCAGCAGCGCCTTCAGTTCCGTGATACGCCGCCGGATCTGCTTTCCGTTGTCGGTGTCGCGGATGCGGCGGCGGGTCCGGTTGGTTTCGATAATTTCGGTGGTATAGTCGATGCCCAGGGCCCGGACCGGATCGGACGGCGTCGTTTTCACCCGGTGATGGGTGGAGAGCAGCAGGCCGTAGGAATTGTTGACCAGGGTAAACCCGGCGATACCGGTGGTCTTCTGGTATGCCTCGGCAAACCCGCCGTCGATGACGATGAGCTTCCCCCCGGCCTTGACCGGACTTTCATTCCGCTTTACCTGTACCGGCACATGGCCGTTGATGATGTGCCCCTTGTCCGGGTCCACACTGAATTCCGCCAGAATTTTCCGTGCGTTCTTTTCAAATTCCCGCAGGGTATAGTAGATGTTCCGTTCCTCGGCGTGGGTTTCCCTGTCCAGCACAAAATACCGTTCAAAGGTCGCCATCTTTTCCTTGCCGAACAGCGGGGAACGGGAGCCGCACCAGAGGTACCACATCGCATCCAGCCCATCCAGCTTTTCCAGGGAACCGTCAGGCCGGAAAAAACCGTCCCGGCAGCGCCGGTGAAAAGCATCCATCAGGGCCTTTCCGGTGAAGGTCCGCTCTCCGAAGGAAAATTCCTGGAAATCCCCGTCTTCATCCATGGGAATGCAGCCGTGATAGAGCAGATTTCCGTTGTGGACCCGGTAGAGGCCGCCTCTGTCAAAGAGAAACCGGACATGGTTCTGGAGCCGTGTACTGTGACGGAATGCGGCGGTCAGCTTTTCGATGACATCCGCCTCCTCCGGCGTCAGATCAAAGGGGCAGGCCGGATCAACGGTGGGAAGCCGTCCGTCGCGCAGCGGGTAAATCTTTTCACCGATCCGGACGGTTCCGGCCTCGAAATCGATTTTGTCAAGCAGCATCCGGTCTCCCATGCCGTACCCTGGCCGCCGGTCAATGATACCGGCCTCCAGCTTGAACTGGATGATCGTGATGGCCTTGTGCATCCGGGCGATGAGCGTCTTTTCAAAATGGGCATGGGCGGACCTTTCTGTCTCCTTCGGGGCAAAGAGGGGGCAGGGATCGTCTCCGTAGGCGGCAATGGCGAAGGATGCCAGGGGCAGCAGGCTGATGGCGTATCCGTGTTCCACGGTTGCCATGTGGCCGTACCGCAGGCAGATGCGGATGACATTGGCAACGCAGGCTTCGCTGCCGGCGGCGGCGCCCATCCAGAGCATGTCATGATTGCCCCACTGGATATCGACACTGTGGTAAGCCATCAGGTGATCCATGATCCGTTCGGCGGCGGGGCCCCGGTCGTAGATATCGCCCACCACATGGAGATGGTCGATGGCCAGCCGCTGGATGGTCCGGGCCAGCACCAGAATGAGGGACTTTCCGTTGCCGGTTTCGATAATGGTATCGATAAGCCCCTGATAGTAATCGGCCTTGTCCCGGAGCTGTTCCTGTTCGTACAGCAGTTCCTCCACAATATCCGGGAAAGGATCGAGCAGAAG